>NZ_JACBXC010000676.1 GCF_013870535.1 Streptomyces phytophilus
GCTCCCAGCGCGCCCGCATCGGCACGACCAGGCCGCCGCCGACGCCCACGATCAGGATTCCGGCGGCCGCCGCGAGCACCGCGATCAGCAGCGGGCCGGTGATCGCCGTGGCGATCCGGGCCTGCCCGAGCGCGGCGACCGCGCCGACCCCGATGATGAACGCCCAGGCGATCGTCGCCATGGTCCTGCCGTACGACGTGCCGCTCAGCGCGTTGCCGACGATGTCGCGCACCGCCGTCGCCACCGCCATGGCGACCATCATGATCACCACGCCGACCAGCAGCTTCGGCAGCCAGGCGACGAGTTCGGTGAGCAGCGAGCCGACGGGGTTCGGGCCGAAGACGCTGAGCGCGAGCTGCAGCACGAACAGCATCAGCGTGTAGTAGATGATCTTGACGAGGATCCCGGTGGCGTCGTACTTCGAGTTCTCCAGCGCGCGGCCGAGGCCGCCGCGCTCCGCGAGCCCGGTGAAGCCGGCGCGGTCCAGGATCTTCCCGAGCGCCTTGGCTATCAGCTTGACCACGAACCAGCCGACGACCAGGACGAGGAGGAAGGCGATCAGCTTCGGGATGAAGCCGATCAGCTTGGAGAACGCATCGCTGAAGCCTCCGCCGAAGTCGACCGAGAGGGCGAGTTGCTGCGACATGGTGGGCCTCTCTGTGGGTGTACGACCCGGGCCGCTCTGCCGAGGGCCTGTCTTCCGTCGTAGCACCGCCGCCGCCGCGCCACCCGGCCGCTGCGGCGCGGCGTGCGCCGGTCGGGTGACATCCCGCATGACTTCCGCGTGACTCCCGCGTGGCTCCCGCGCGGGGTCCCGTACGAGCCGCCGAACGGCCCGCGGCACGGGCGGGCGTACGCGGGCCGCCGCCGGATTGCGCCGCCTGGTACGTCCCGTATCGTCACGAATGCCCCCGTGAGCAGGAGGGACCGTGCCCGAACCCCAGCCCGTGCTGGCCCCGCCCGCGACCGCGGCGGTGTTCCTCGTCGTCACCGTCGCGCCCGGCGGCGAGGAGGCAGTCCGCGACGTACTCGAAGACCTCCCCGCGCTCCAGCGCGCCGTGGGCTTCGGCGCCCCCGACGACGACCTGACGTGCGTCGCGGGCATCGGCGCCGCCGTCTGGGGACGGCTCTTCCAGGGCCCGGCCCCGGCCGGCCTGCACCCGTTCCGCGAGCTGGCCGGGGAGCACCACCGCGCCGTCGCCACCCCCGGCGACCTGCTCTTCCACCTCCGCTCCCGGCGCATGGACCTCTGCTTCGAGCTGGCCAGGCGGCTGCGCGCGCGGCTCGGCGACGCCGTCGCGGTCGCCGACGAGGTGCACGGCTTCAAGTACTACGACATGCGCGACCTGCTCGGCTTCGTCGACGGCACCGAGAACCCCGTCGGACAGGCCGCCGGCGCCGCGGTGTTCACCGGCGCCGAGGACCCGCGGTTCGCCGGCGGCAGCTACGTGATGGTGCAGAAGTACGTGCACGACCTCGACGCCTGGCAGGCGCTGAGCACCGAGGAGCAGGAGCGGGTCATCGGGCGCACCAAACTCGGCAACACCGAGTTGCCGGAGGGCGTGCAGCCCGACGACTCGCACGTCGCGCTCACCACGGTCACCGGCCCGGACGGCGAGGAGCGCCAGGTCGTACGGGACAACATGCCCTTCGGCTCCGTCGGCGACGGCGAGTTCGGCACGTACTTCATCGGCTACGCGCGCGAGCCCGGGGTGCTGGAGGAGATGCTGGAGAACATGTTCCTCGGCCGGCCGCCCGGGACGTACGACCGGATCCTGGACTTCTCCACGGCCGTGACCGGCTGCCTGTTCTTCGCCCCCGCGGCCCCCTTCCTCGACGGCCTGCCCGCCCTGCCCGCCGCCCTCGGCGCCGCGGCCGCCGCCCCGGACCCCGTCGCCCCGGACCCCGTACCCGACCCTCCGGCCGCCGGTGACGGCTCGCTGGGGATCGGCGGCCTCAAAGGAGCACCCGCACGATGAACAACCTGCACCGTGAACTCGCTCCGATCACCCAGGCGGCCTGGGCGGAGATCGAGGAGGAGGCCCGGCGCACCTTCCGCCGCCACGTCGCCGGCCGCCGCGTCGTCGACGTCACCGGGCCCGAGGGCCCCGAACTGGCCGCCGTCGGCACCGGGCACCTGGAGGAGATCGCCCCGCCCGCGCCCGGCGCGACCGCCCGGCTGCGCGCGGCGCAGCCGCTGATCGAGCTGCGGGTGCCGTTCACCGTCAGCCGCGACGCCGTCGACGACGTGGAGCGCGGCTCCCAGGACTCCGACTGGCAGCCGGTCAAGGAGGCCGCCCGCACCGCCGCGTTCGCCGAGGACCGGATGATCGCCGACGGGTACGCCGCCGCCGGCGTCGACGGGCTGCGGACCCGTACCTCGCTGCCCGAGCTGAGCCTGCCCGCCGAGGTCCGCGACTACCCCGACACCGTCAGCCGGGCGCTCTCCGCGCTGCGGCTGGCCGGCGTGGACGGCCCGTACTCGCTGCTGCTGGGGGCGGACGCGTACACGGCGGTGAGCGAGACCGCCGACCACGGCTATCCGGTCGCCCAGCACATCTCGCGGCTGCTGGACGGCGAGCTGATCTGGGCGCCGGCGATGACCGGCGGCCTCGCGCTGTCCACCCGCGGCGGCGACTTCGAACTGCGCCTGGGCGAGGACCTGGCGATCGGGTACACGGCGCACGACGCCAAGACCGTGCAGCTCTACCTGCACGAGACGCTGACGTTCCTGGCGTACACGGACGAGGCGATCGTCGTCCTACGGGCATGAAGGCCCCGCGCGACGACGACGGGGACGGCGTCCGCGTCGGTGACGACGCAGGGGGCGGTGCCGGGGACCGCCCCCCGGAGCACCGCCGGGACCCGCTCCTCTCCTGGCTGCGCGAGGCCGTACCCGTGGCGGTCATGGTCGTCGCGTACTTCCTGCTGCCCCTGCACCTGCTGGGCGCGGAGAGACCCGAGCTGAGCTGGACGCTCTTCGTGCTGGCGCTGGGCGCCGTCACCCTGCTGCTGCTCCGCGAGATCCGGGCGGTGCTGCGGGACGTGCCGCACGCCCGTCCCGGGGTCACCATCCCGCTGCTGATGATCGCCTCGCTCCTCGTCTTCGCCGCCGCGTACAGCTCGATCGCCCGGCAGTCGGGGGAGTTCGACGGGCTGCGGACCCGGGTCGACTCGCTGTACTTCACGGTCGCGACGGTGGCGACCGTCGGCTACGGGGACATCACCGCGCGCGGGCAGACGGCCCGGATCCTGGTGATCGGGCAGATCACGTACAGCTTCGTGTTCCTGACCGCCGCCGCCA
>NZ_JACBXC010000677.1 GCF_013870535.1 Streptomyces phytophilus
GTGATCCGCCCGTCCGCGTCGTACGTCGCCTGCGGCGTGAGCGTGTCGACGCCGGCGGTCTGCAGCCATGACCGGGACCACGCCGACATGTCGCGCCCGCCGGTCTCCTCCAGGGCGGCCAGCAGGTCGGCCAGGCGGGTGTTGCGGAAGGCGTGCCGCTTGAAGTAGCGGCGGGCGCCCTCCATGAAGGCGTCCCGGCCGACGTACGCCACGAGCTGTTTGAGCACCGCGGCGCCCTTCGCGTACGTGATGCCGTCGAAGTTGAGCTTGGCCGCCTCCAGGTCCTGGATGTCGGCCGTGATCGGGTGCGTCGTCGGCAGCTGGTCGGCCCGGTACGCCCACGCCTTGCGGCGGTTGGCGAAGGTGATCCAGCTGCCGCTGAACCGGGTGGCCTCCGCGAGCGCCAGCGCGCCCATGTAGTCGGCGAACGACTCCTTGAGCCACAGGTCGTCCCACCACTCCATGGTCACCAGGTCGCCGAACCACATGTGCGCCATCTCGTGCAGCACGACGTTCGCCCGGCGCTCGTACGCCGCGTCGGTGACCTTGCCGCGGAAGACGAACTCCTCGCGGAAGGTGACGAGGCCGGGGTTCTCCATCGCGCCGATGTTGTACTCCGGCACGAACGCCTGGTCGTACTTGCCCCACGGGTAGGGGTAGTCGAAGTGGTCGTGGAAGAAGTCCAGGCCCTGCTTGGTGACGGTGAAGATGTCGTCCGCGTCGAAGTGCCGGGCCAGCGACCTGCGGCAGAGCGCGCCGAGCGGCACGACCAGCTCCCGGCCGTCGTCGAACGTGCGCGTGTAGCGGTCCTCGACGTGGGCGTACGGGCCGGCGACGACGGCCGTGATGTACGTGGAGATCGGCTTGGTCGGCTCGAACCGCCAGGTCGCCAGGGCGGCCCCCGCCGCGTCGGTGTGCCGCTCGGGGGAGCCGGCCAGCGCGCCGCCGGAGAGCACCGTCCAGTGGCCGGGGGCCGTGACGGTGAAGGTGAACGGGGCCTTCAGGTCGGGCTGCTCGAAGGTGGCGAACACGCGGCGGGCGTCGGCCGGCTCGTACTGCGTGTACAGGTAGACCTCGCCGTCCTCCGGGTCGACGAAGCGGTGCATGCCCTCGCCGGTGCGGCTGAACGCGCAGCGCGCGTCGACCACGACCTCGTTCTCCGCCGCCAGGTCCTCCAGCGCGATCCGTGCGCCGTCGAAGACCGCGCCGGGGTCGAGGTCCCGGCCGTTGAGCGTCACCGCGGTCACGTCCGGCGCGATGAGGTCGAGGAAGGTCGCCGCGCCCGGCTGGGAGCAGCGGAACCGCACGGTGGTCACCGACCGGAAGGGCTCGGCCGCGGGGGCCACCGCCGTGCGCAGGTCGAG
Organism: Streptomyces phytophilus; assembly: GCF_013870535.1. Classification (GTDB taxonomy): domain Bacteria; phylum Actinomycetota; class Actinomycetes; order Streptomycetales; family Streptomycetaceae; genus Streptomyces; species Streptomyces phytophilus. The sequence goes on from NZ_JACBXC010000677.1 coordinate 1,365, forward strand.
CTCGACCTCGTACGCCTCGACCTCCAGGAGCCGCGCGCGCTCCCGGGCCTCCTCGCGGGTCAGGTTCTCACCGGGCACGGGGGGACTCCTTCGTCTCTCGCAGGTCCGACAGCGAAATCATGTCATGCGGGTACCCCGGTGGCGGTGCTGACGTACCAGGCCCACCAGGGACAGCGCCAGCGCGAGCCCCGCCGTGGTCAGCAGCTGGGTGCGGGAGTCCGGCTCGCGCAGCATCAGCACCAGGATGCCGCCCATCGCGGCCAGCGCCGCCCAGGTCAGGTACGGGTACGCCCACATCCGTACCGTCAGCAGCTCCGGCGCCTCGCGCTCCAGCCGGCGGCGGGTGCGCAGCTGGGCGGCGGCGGTGAACGCCCAGACCACGAGGATCGCGGCGCCGACCATGTTCAGCAGCCACTGGAAGAGCGTGTCGGGCCAGCGGTAGCTGAGCAGTACGGCGGCGAAGCCGAAGGAGCAGGTGGCGACCACCGCGCGGCGCGGCACGCGGTCGGTCAGCCGGCCCAGGAAGCGCGGCCCCTGGCCGCGGGCGACCAGGGAGTACGCCATGCGCGAGGCGCCGTAGATGTTGGCGTTCATCGCGGACAGCAGCGCCACCAGCACGACGACGTTCATCACCGCGCCGGCGGCCGGGATGCCGAGGTGGTCGAGCGCGGCGGCGTACGGGCCGGACTGCACCGCCGGGTCGTCCCAGGGGATCAGCACGACGACGACCAGCATGGAGCCGACGTAGAAGATCGCGATCCGGTACATCGCGGTACGCACCGCGCGGGCGACGCCGCGCCGCGGGTGCTCCGACTCGGCCGCGGCGATGGTGACGTTCTCCAGCCCGCCGTACGCGAAGACGGAGGCGAGCAGGCCGACGAGCAGCCCCTCGGAGCCGTTGGGCAGGAAGCCGTCGCCGGCGCCGGTGAGGTTCGCGGTGCCGGGCGCGTCGGTGCCCGGCAGCAGGCCGAGCACGGCGAGCAGGCCGAGGACGAGGAAGGCGCTGATGGCCGCGACCTTCAGCCCGGCGAACCAGAACTCGGCCTCGCCGAAGTTGCCGACCGCCGCCAGGTTCGTGACGCAGCACACGGCCATGAAGAGCAGGACCCACATCCAGGGCTCGGTGCCCGGCAGCCAGCCCGTGACGATCTGCGAGGCGCCGATGGCCTCGGCGGCGATGGCGACGCCCAGCAGCGTCCAGTACATCCAGCCGGAGGTGAGCCCCGCCCACGGGCCGAAGGCCCGCTCGGCGTGGACGGAGAAGGAGCCGGAGGCGGGGTGGGCGGCGGACATCTCGCCGAGCATCCGCATCACGAGCATGACGAGCAGCCCGGAGACGGCGTACGCGAGGACGATGCCGGGGCCCGCGGCGGCGATGCCGGCGCCGGAGCCGACGAAGAGGCCGGCGCCGATGACGCCGCCGAGGGCGATCATCGTCAGGTGGCGCTGCTTGAGGCCGGTGCCGAGGGCGGACGGTACGGGGACGGGGGGCGCCGCGGCGTCCGCGGCGCCCGCGGTGCTGTCGGCGTGGGGGGATGCGCTCATGCGGGGTGTCCTGTGGGGGGTAGTACGTGGCGACGACTCAGTGTGCGGTATCGCGCCGGGCGCGCGCCGTGGCCGCAGAGCCGTCGTTGGAGGGGTTCCACAGCGGGAGTCGGGCGCGCGGCCGGGCAGTCGGTCCCGACCGAAACCCGATCACGGTGTGGCGTATCTCACGTGACCTGCTCGGATGCCGGAATCGCAGCCCCGGGCCGGTGATCGCCCAGGTGCGGGGGAGTGACAGGTATCTGTGCGACGGGTTGGCACCTTTCCACGGTGATCGGCCCGGGGCCGTCGGCTAGCGTACGCAGCGTCCCCGTACCCCGTGACGGACCCGCGAACCGAGACCGGAGAACCCGATGAGCACTGCCGCCGTCTCCTCCCCGC
>NZ_JACBXC010000678.1 GCF_013870535.1 Streptomyces phytophilus
CGGAGCGGCTCGGCGAGGAGGAGGGCGCGGCGGTGCTGACGATGGAGCGGTTCACCTACGACGACACGGGGCGCGGGGTGGAGTTCGGCTCGCACCTGTACCGGGCCTCGCGCTACAGCTTCGAGTTCCAGTTGCTCGACCGCGGCTGACCTGGCGGGGACCCACGGGGTGACTCACGGGTAGCCGCGGGTCAGAATGATCCGGCAAGGCATTGACTCGGTCCCCGCCCCCGGCTAGAACACCTCCAGCCGCCACGCGGGCGGCCGGGGACGACCAGGGAAGAAAGGCGGGTACCCAGATGGCGCGCAGCCGTATGGCCCGTAGCACGCGCGTTTTCGCGGCGGCGGCGATGACCACCCTGCTGGCGGTAGCCGCAGCGGGCTGCAGTGACTCCGGCGGCAAGGACGCCGAGGAGAACGACGGCGGCGGGGGCGGCGGCGGGGGCGTGAACACGCCGCGCATGGAGATAGCCATGGTGACCCACTCGGCGCCCGGCGACACCTTCTGGGACATCGTCCAGAGCGGCTCCAAGCAGGCCGCCGCCAAGGACAACGTCGAGTTCCTCTACGCCAACAGCGAGAAGGACGACGAGCAGGCGCGGCTGGTCCAGACGTTCGTGGACAAGAAGGTCGACGGCATCATCGTCACGCTCGCCAAGCCGGAGGCGATGAAGAGCGCGGTGCAGGCCGCCGTGGACGCCGGCATCCCGGTGGTGACGATCAACTCCGGCGCCGAGTTCTCGAAGGAGTACGGGGCCCTGAGCCACATCGGCCAGGAGGAGTCCGTCGCCGGCGAGGCGGTCGGCGAGGAGCTGAACGAGCGCGGCCGCAAGAAGGCCGTCTGCGTCATCCACGAGCAGGGCAACGTCGGCTTGGAGCAGCGCTGCGCCGGTGTGAAGAAGACCTTCTCCGGCTCGGTGGAGAACCTGACCGTCGACGGCGCGAGCAAGCCCGGGGTGCTCTCGGGCATCCAGGCGAAGCTGGAGGCGGACGGCGGCGTCGACTCGGTCGTCACGCTCAACGCGGACGTCGCCGCCTCGGCCGTGGAGGCCAAGGACGCCACCGGCAGCAAGGCGGAGGTCGCGACGTTCGACCTGAACAAGACCGTCGCGGAGTCGCTGGAGGGCAAGCAGCTCAGCTTCGCCGTCGACCAGCAGCCCTATCTGCAGGGCTACCTGGCGGTCGACGAGCTGTGGCTGTACGAGACGAACGGCAACGTCATCGGCGGCGGCCAGACCGTGCTGACCGGTCCCGCCATCGTCACCGAGGAGGACGCTCCCGACCTGAAGAAGTTCACGGAGCGCGGCACCCGATGACCACCACCCTCCCGGCGGACACCAAGGCACCGGACGAACGCCTGCTGCACGCCTCCCCGCTGCACCGGCTCCTCGGCCGGCCGGAGCTGGGCTCGGTGATCGGCGCGGTCGCGGTCTTCCTCTTCTTCGCCGTCATCGCGGACAGCTTCCTGTCCAGCCTCGACACCGTGCTCTACGCCGCCTCCACCATCGGCATCATGGCGGTGCCCGTGGCGCTGCTGATGATCGGCGGCGAGTTCGACCTGTCGGCGGGCGTGCTGGTCACCTCCGCGGCGCTGACGTCGACGATGTTCGCGTACGAGATGACCGCCAACGTCTGGGCGGGCGTCTTCGTCTCCCTGCTGGTCACCCTCGCCATCGGCTTCTTCAACGGCTTCATGCTGGTCCGCACCGGGCTGCCCAGCTTCATCATCACGCTGGGCACGTACCTGATGCTGTGGGGCGCCAACATCGGCCTCACCAAGAGGATCCAGGGCACGGTCTCCACGAACGGCATCGACGACATGCAGGGCTTCGAGTCGGCGCGGGTGCTCTTCGCCTCGTCGATCGACGTCGGCTCGTTCAAGCTGCGCGTGACGATCCTGTGGTGGATCGGTCTGGTCGCGCTGGCCACCTGGATCCTGCTGCGCACCCGCTGGGGCAACTGGATCTTCGCGGTCGGCGGCAACAAGGACGCGGCCCGCGCGGTCGGCGTCCCCGTGCACCGCACGAAGATCGGGCTCTACCTCGGCGTCGCGGTGGCGGCCTGGATCTCGGGGCAGCACCTGCTGTTCTCGTTCTCCGGCGTGGTGCAGTCCGCGGAGGGCCGCGGCCTGGAGCTGCACTACATCGCCGCCGCCGTGATCGGCGGCTGCCTGCTGACCGGCGGCTACGGCTCGGCGATCGGCGCCGCGATCGGCGCGCTGATCTTCGGCATGGCCAAGCAGGGCATCGTCTACGCCCAGTGGGACTCGGACTGGTTCTGGTTCTTCCTCGGCGCGATGCTGCTGCTGGCCACGATCCTCAACTCCTGGGTACGCACGCGCGCGGAGGCGGCCAGATGACGAAGGCCACGGACGGCACGGCCGGCGACGGCACGGCCGCGGACGGCGCGGCGGCCCCCGGCGGACCCGCCGGGGGCGGGCCGCTGGTGGAGCTGGCGGACGTCAGTAAGTACTACGGCAACATCCGCGCGCTCGAAGGCGTCTCCCTCCAGGTGCACGCCGGCGAGATCACCTGCGTGCTCGGCGACAACGGCGCGGGCAAGTCCACCCTCATCAAGATCATCTCCGGGCTGCACCAGCACGACTCCGGCGGCTTCCGCATCGAGGGCCGGGACTCCCGGCTGGGCAATCCGCGCGAGGCGCTGGACCGGGGCATCGCCACGGTCTACCAGGACCTCGCCGTGGTGCCGCTGATGCCCGTGTGGCGCAATTTCTTCCTCGGCTCGGAGCCGACGGTGGGCCGCGGCCCGCTGCGCCGCCTCGACGTGCCGAAGATGCGCGCCACCACCCGCACAGAGCTGCTGCGCATGGGCATCGACCTGCGGGACGTGGACCAGCCCATCGGCACCCTTTCGGGCGGCGAGCGGCAGTCGGTCGCGATCGCGCGGGCGATCTACTTCGGCGCCAAGGTGCTGGTCCTGGACGAGCCGACCGCGGCGCTGGGCGTCAAGCAGTCCGGCGTGGTGCTGAAGTACGTGGCCGCCGCCCGCGACCACGGCCTCGGCGTCGTCCTGATCACCCACAACCCGCACCACGCCTACCTCGTCGGCGACCGGTTCATCCTGCTCAAGCGCGGGATCATGGCCGGCAGCCACGCCCGCGCCGAGATCACCCTGGACGAGCTGACCCGGCAGATGGCCGGGGGCAGCGAGCTGGAGCAGCTCAGCCACGAGCTCCAGCGGGCGAAGAGCTAGCCGCGGCGCGGGAACACGGGCCGCGGCGGGGAGCCCTCCGGGCGCAGTGCGCGAGCACGCGCGC
>NZ_JACBXC010000679.1 GCF_013870535.1 Streptomyces phytophilus
GCAGCTCCTCCAGCGCCGTGCGGCTCGCGTCGCGTACGTGCGCCAGCGCCTCCTTGGCCTGGTCCGGGCGGCTCTCCATGACGTGCGAGGCCACCCCCGCCTGGACGTTGACCAGCGCGATGTGGTGCGCGACGACGTCGTGCAGCTCGCGCGCGATCCGCACCCGCTCCTCCGCGACCCGCCGCCGCGCCTCCTCCTCGCGGGTCCGCTCGGCCCGCTCGGCGCGCTCGCGGATGGCGGCGACGAAGGCCCGGCGGCTGCGCACGGCGTCGCCGACGCCGGCGGCCATGCCGGTCCAGGCGAAGACCCCGAGGTTCTCGTCCGCGTACCAGGGGCGGTCGCCGAAGAGCATCATCGCGAACGTCAGCACCCCGATGGTGAGCAGCGCGATGCGCCAGGTGGTGTGCCGGTCGGTGCGGGCGGCGACGGTGTAGAGGGCGACCACGACGCTGAGCGCGATGGGCGAGCGCGGATCGCCCGCGGACGCGATGACGTGCGCGATGGTCAGCGTCATCGTGACGGCGAGCACCGCCCACGGCGCACGCCGCCGCAGGACGAGGACGGCGCAGGCCGCGGTCGCGAGCACGACCTCCGCGGCGCCGAGGTCGGCCGGCGGCGGCGCGTTCGCCCCGCGGTCGGGGAAGACGGAGGTGATGAGGATGGCGGCGAGCGCGGCCGCCGCCACCAGGGCGTCGGCCGCGAGGGTGTGTGCCCGCAGCCAGCGGGGCAGAGCGGCGAGTGGGGTCACGGCAGCGGTGTGTGCGGAGGAGGGCCGGCCCCGGTCCTGGCGACCGGGGCGGGAAGCGGCCGAGGCGTACGTGATGGCCGGCCGGGGGTCAGCTGGGGATGAGGCCGTCGTCGCTGAGCATCTCCCGTACCTCCTCCAGGGAGGCGTCCGGCCCCGGGAGGATCAGCTCGGACGGCTCCAGCGCGTCGTCCGGCAGCGGGGTGCCCAGGGAGCGCACGGCGTCGAGCAGGGCGCCGAGGGTCCGCCGGAAACCGGCCCCGTCACCGCTCTCCATCTCGGCGAGCAGTTCGTCGTCCAGCTTGTTGAGCTCGGTGAAGTGGCTGTCGTCCAGCTTCACCTGACCCTCCCCCATGATCCGTACGATCACGGCCTTCTCCCGTTCTTCCGAGCCCGTCGAGGGGCGGTCACTGCTTGTCGAACCGCGGGGCGTCCTGCGGCGGAGCCTGCTGCTGCGGCGGGGTCTGGGCGCCCTGCTGGCCGCCCTCGATCGCCTGCTGCTGCTCCGCGGGCCCGCCCGCCAGCTCGGCCTTCATCCGCTGCAGCTCCAGCTCGACGTCCGCGCCGCCGGAGAGCCGGTCCAGCTCGGCGGAGATGTCGTCCTGCGCCATCCCCGTCGGGTCGTCCAGCGCACCGGAGGCCAGCAGCTCGTCGATGGCGCCGGCGCGGGCCTGCATCTGCGCCGTGCGGTCCTCGGCGCGCTGCACGGCCAGGCCGACGTCGCCCATCTCCTCGGAGATGCCGGAGAACGCCTCGCCGATCCGCGTCTGGGCCTGAGCCGCGGTGTACGTGGCCTTGATGGTCTCCTTCTTCGTGCGGAAGGCGTCCACCTTGGCCTGCAGCCGCTGCGCGGCGAGGGTGAGCTTCTCCTCCTCGCTCTGCAGCGTCTGGTGCTGCGTCTCCAGGTCCGTGACCTGCTGGTGCAGCGCCGCCTTGCGGGACAGCGCCTCGCGCGCCAGGTCCTCGCGGCCGAGGGCGAGGGCCTTCTTGCCCTGGTCCTCCAGCTTGGCGGACTGGTTCTGCAGCTGGCCGAGCTGCAGCTCCAGGCGCTTGCGCGACGTCGCCACGTCGGCGACGCCCCGGCGCACCTTCTGCAGCAGTTCCAACTGCTTCTGGTACGAGTAGTCGAGGGTCTCGCGCGGGTCCTCGGCCCGGTCCAGGGCCTTGTTGGCCTTCGCGCGGAAGATCATCCCCATCCGCTTCATGACACCGCTCATGGGCCTCGCGCGCCCCCTTCTGACGGACTCCAGCCTCGGCACATACTCTGCAGAACCCACAGTACGGGCCCTGCTTCCATTACCGCACTGCCTGGGCGCCAATGCGCTCCTCCTGCAGGACGAACCGCGAGGGGTCCGCCCTCCCGCCCAGGGAGTAGACGACCGTAGGGGCTCCCGGTTCGCGCGCCCCCACAGGTAGTGACACGCACGCCGTTGCCGGATCGTTCCCCCTCGGTCTGGGTCGTACACCCGACTGCCCCTATTCTTGGGCTTGTGTTCGGAAGCCGTTCCAAGGATGACCAGTCCACTGAGCCCGAGGTGAGCGCGGTGGAGTCGAAGCATGTGCGTCCGGCCGAGGCGCCCAAGGGCAGGCCCACGCCCAAGCGCAGCGATTCGCAGGCGCAGCGCCGCGCCATGGCCAAGACGCCGACGACGCGCAAGGAGGCGTCGAAACGCGCAAGGGAGGCGCGCAGGTCCGACATGGCCAGGCAGCGCGAGGCGCTGGCCTCGGGCAACGAGAAGTACCTGCCCCCGCGGGACAAGGGGCCGGTGCGCAAGTTCGTGCGGGACTACGTGGACTCGCGGTGGTGCGTGGCGGAGTTCTTCCTGCCCCTGGCCATCGTGATCCTGATGCTCAGCATCACGCCGTCGGCGGGGCTGAAGAACATCTCGCTGCTGCTGTGGCTGTTCGTGATCGTGCTGATCGTCTTCGACTCGATCGCGATCGCCGTGCAGGTGAAGCGGCAGCTCAAGCAGCGCTTCCCGGACGAGAGCCACCGCGGCGCCAAGGCGTACGCGCTGATGCGCACGCTCCAGCTGCGCCGGATGCGGCTGCCGAAGCCGCAGGTGAAGCGGGGCGAGCGGCCCTGACGCCGACGGGCGTACGGGGCGGGGGGCCGCCGCGTACGCCCGTGTACGTCCGTACGAGCCGGACGCCGCCGGCCGGGTGGCGGGCCGGACCTCCGGTGCCGCCGGCCGGCCCTTACGCGCCTTCGGCCGCCTCCAGGCTCATCGGGCCGTAGACCTCGGCGCCGTCCTCCAGCAGCCTGACCTGCTCGACGCCGCCCTCCAGCAGTTCCTTCCAGACCTCGCCGATCCACGACTCCGCATCACCCTGGGTCGTGAAGTCCTCCGGCTCCACCGCCGGGGTCGCCTCCGTGCCGTCGGCCTTCTCGAACCGCCAGGTCCACGCTGCCATGACTGCCTCCGTCCCACGCCGGATAGTGCGCTCGCAGCGTAACCGAGAGCGCTGAAGCGCCGCCCCGCCCGGGCGGCGGCCCGCCCCCCGCGAGACGATCTGTTCGTGGACA
>NZ_JACBXC010000068.1 GCF_013870535.1 Streptomyces phytophilus
CCCCCCTGCCCGAAGCTCATGGCGGGCATCTTAACCGGGTCCGCTGTCACCCGGACGGCTGCGTGGGGGCGTTGGGCGCCGCGGGCGCGATCGCGGCTGTACGGGGACGGGCGGCGCCCGGCGCCGTGCGGAAAACCCGTTTCGCCGTGCCGCCGCGGGCCGCCAGGATGGGGGCATGGGACACCTGGAGGCCGCGCACCTGGAGTACTACCTGCCGGACGGGCGGCCGCTGCTCGGCGACGTCTCGTTCCGCGTCGGCGAGGGCGCGGCCGTCGCGCTGGTGGGGGCCAACGGGGCGGGGAAGACGACGTTGCTGCGGCTGCTCGCCGGCGAGTTGCAGCCGCACGGCGGCAGTGTCTCCGCCGGCGGCGGGCTGGGCGTGATGCCGCAGTTCGTCGGCTCGGTGCGCGACGAGCGTACGGTCCGCGACCTGCTGGTCTCCGTCGCCCAGCCGCGGATCCGGACGGCCGCCGCGGCCGTCGACGAGGCCGAGCTGGCGATCATGGAGCGGGACGACGAGGCCGCGCAGCTCGCCTACGCGCAGGCGCTGAGCGACTGGGCGGAGGCCCGCGGGTACGAGGCGGAGACGCTGTGGGACAAGTGCACGACGGCGGCCCTGGGCGTGCCGTACGAGCGGGCCCAGTGGCGCGAGGTGCGTACGTTGTCGGGCGGCGAGCAGAAGCGGCTCGTGCTGGAGGCGCTGCTGCGCGGTACGGACGAGGTGCTGCTGCTCGACGAGCCGGACAACTATCTGGACGTACCCGGCAAGTTGTGGCTGGAGCAGCAACTCCGCGAGACGCCGAAGACCGTGCTGTTCGTCAGCCACGACCGGGAGCTGCTGGCGCGCAGCGCGGAGAAGATCGTCAGCGTGGAGCCGGGCCCCGCGGGCAGCGACGTGTGGGTGCACGGGGGCGGCTTCGGCACGTACCACCAGGCCCGCAAGGAGCGCTTCGAGCGCTTCGAGGAGCTGCGCCGGCGCTGGGACGAGGAGCACGCGAAGCTCAAGCGGCTGGTCATGATGTACAAGCAGAAGTCCGCGTTCAACTCGGACATGGCGTCGCGCTACCGGGCGGCGCAGACGCGGCTGCGGAAGTTCGAGGACGCCGGCCCGCCGATGGCGCCGCCGCGGGAGCAGGACATCCGCATGCGGCTGCGCGGCGGGCGCACCGGGGTGCGGGCGGTCACCTGCGCGGAGCTGGAGCTGAGCGGGCTGATGAGCCCGTTCTCGCTGGAGGTCTTCTACGGCGAGCGGGTCGCGGTGCTCGGCTCGAACGGCTCGGGGAAGTCGCACTTCCTGCGGCTGCTGGCCGGTGGTGACGTGGCCCACACCGGGGCGTGGAAGCTGGGAGCCCGCGTGGTCCCGGGGCACTTCGCGCAGACCCACGCGCACCCGGAGCTGCAGGGCCGCACGCTGCTGGACATCCTGTGGAAGGACCACGCGAAGGACAAGGGCGCGGCGATGCCGGCCCTGCGCCGGTACGAGCTGGACCGGGCGGCGGAGCAGCCCTTCGACCGGCTGTCTGGCGGGCAGCAGGCGCGCTTCCAGATCCTGCTGCTGGAGCTGGAGGGGTCGACGGCGCTGCTGCTGGACGAGCCGACGGACAACCTGGACCTGGAGAGCGCCGAGGCGCTGCAGGAGGGGCTGGAGGCGTACGAGGGGACGGTGCTGGCGGTGACGCACGACCGCTGGTTCGCGCGCAGCTTCGACCGGTTCCTGCTCTTCGGCTCGGACGGCCGGGTCCGGGAGACGCCCGACGCGGTGTGGGACGAGGGGCGGGTGGTCCGGCGGCGTTGACGCTGGTTCACAGGCTCACCTGGATCACGTCAGCTCCCTCTCGGGCCAGGCAGAGGCCCGTGTCCAGCCAGTTGTGCCTAGACAGGCAGCGCCCAGCCTGGCCCGTCGGGTGCGCCGAGCCAGACCCTTTGGGCGTCCGGCGTGATGGTCATTCCGAACTCGGACAGGATCGGCGAGCCGTGACTCCGCCACGTGGCGACCGAGTCCTCGACGCTCTTCCAGAGGTCGAGCGGTCCGCGCTGGATCACTTTCCAGCCCTCGCCGTCGTCGGCTGCACGGACCCGTGCTTGTGACCCGGTGGCTACGTCGAGCAGCACCTGCTCGGCGCCCGCGCCGAGGCGTTCCGCCGAGGGTGCGGCGAGCTGCGCGACGAATCGGCCGGTCCAGTCGTCGAGCAGGGCGGGATCGATCCGGCTTGGGCGCTCTTCTCCGGGCAGCAGCTCGAAGGTGCCGTGCGGCGGGCGGTCGTGAGGGCGGGCGATCATGAACGAGGTGTGGCCGGGCAGGAAGCTGCCGTGCGCAGTGCGGCTGTCCTCGATCGTGAGGCGCACGAGTCCGTACGCGGCACCCCAGCCCGAGAGGGTGACGAGCAGCGTGCCCCCGGGGGCGATCTGCTGCAGCAGGCCGTACGGGACGTGCCGCATCGAGCAGAACGCGATCACAACGTCGTAGGGGGCCCGGTCGGGGTAGCCGCGCAGACCGTCGGCAGTGACGAGTGTCGGAGCGTAGCCGGCCTCGCCGAGAGCCTTGCGAGCGCGTTCTGCCGCATCGGTATCGGTCTCGATCGAGGTCACGTTCCATTCGCCGGCCACCTCGCTGACGTAGGCGGTCGAGAGGCCCGTCCCCGTGCCGATGATGAGCACGCGCTTGCCGCGGGCGACGCCGGCCTGCTCGATCATCCACAGAACGACGCCAGGCAGGGTCGAGGACGAGGTCGGGCTGCCTCCGGTGATGGGGCCGGCGGCGTCCTCGGCGAGTACGCCGTCGACCTGGGTCACCCACGTTTGATTCCGATACGTGAGCCGCAGCCACTCGTCGGCGGGAGTGCCGTCGCGTCGGATAGGCGTCCAGACCGTGACGCCCGGGGGGCTGCTCGGCTTGTAGACCGCGCTGCCGAGGAACACCTCGCGGGGTACGGCCCCGGCCGCCCGGCGCACCTCGGGGTGGCGCAGAACATCGTCGGCGACGAGCTGCTCGACGAGTCGGCGGCGTAGCTCGGTGGCGGTTTCCTGGGTCATGTGGTGTCGCCCTTCTGAAGGGTGTCGGCGAGTGCGCCCGTGATGGCACGGATTGTGGCCTCGTCGACGAACGCCCATTGCCCGTTGGGGTTGCATTCGAGGAACCACCATCGGCCGTCACCGTCGATGGCGAAGTCGAAAGCGCCGAAGCTGAGCCCGAACGTACGAAGGAAGGCGCGCGCGGCGTCGCGAACAGGGTCGGGGACAGAGACGGGCGAGCAGGTGATCCGACTCTGGTCCTGGCGCCAGTCGAGGTGATCGTCGTCCGTGTCGATGCGGCTTGCGAAGGCTTCGCCCCCGACCATGGCGAGGCGGACGTCGGCGACCTTCGGCACACAGGTTTGGAAGAGATGGGGGCACAGTGCGATCGAGTCGTCGAGTTCGTCCGCCCGGACAGTGCGCACCCAGATGGTTCGGTTCCGGCCGTCTTCGCACGCGAGGTGTACGCGGTGCACGGGCTTGTAGATCACTTTTCCGTGCTCGGCCGCGAACTCTGCGGCGTCCACCGGCACGTCTGTGATCAAGGTGTCGGGGACGGTGAACCCCAAGCGGGCTGCGGTGGCGAGTTGAAGCACCTTGTTCTCGGCATCGCGGTTTCGTGCGGGGTGGTTGACGTACAGGACCCCCGGCAGCGTGTGCAGTACCCCCATGTAGCCGCGCCGCGACTGCTCGATCGCGAATCGCTGCTCGGGAGTCTCCGCCCCCTGCGGGTTGCTGAAGGGTGTCGGGCGGCGCCAGTAGACGGAGCGGACGGCCGATAGGCCGAGGTGCCGGGTCGCGGTGGTGACATTCCCGGTGAAGGCGCCTCGCTCGATCCGGGCACTCATGTGGGCAGTGTGCGGAAAGTCGGCGGAGGGATCGAGCCGCACGGCCGGGACGCCCAGGCCGTGCAGCTCTGCCAACACCAGGTCCGCCGTGACGTCGCCGAGCGCGGTGACGACGAGAACCGGTGCGTCGGTCATGTCAGTCCGAGTCGCTGTCTTCGGTGAGGTCCTGGTCGGACGGCGGGGGTGGGTTGGGCCCGCCACCGTCCGACTGCGTCGCGGTCGAGTTGGCGGTCGTCGTTCCTGTGCCGTGCCCGCCCCTCTCGATGCGGCTGCCCTGCGCGTCGAGGTAGCGGGTCGCCTGCGTCTCCGGATCGATCTCCATCCGGGTGCAGGGCACTTGGGTGACGTTCGGGTACAGAGCCAATCGCTGCACGCCCCAGGGTGCTGCCGTGGGAGTGGGCACGTTTCTCCTTCGAGGTCGATGTTCGTCGGACGGCGCCTTCCGGCCGGTGGTGAACCCGTGAGGAGTTTACTGGCTTAATGAGTAAGCTTGCAATTGCAGGGTGAAGAGTTCAGTAAGCAGGCGAGCGGCTATCGTGGGCACCGGCCGATGAAGGGGTAGCCGTGGCAGGACCGAAGTGGGTGTCCGAGTCGGTGTCGTATGTCGTGCCGCGGGCGGCAGGGCGAGGTGACGCCTGGGCGGAGGAAGCGGCGCGTGCAGGCCGACGGAGTTCGCAGCGAATCGTCGAGGTGCGGGAACTCGAACCCCCGCCCGGGGTGGCGGACGCTCTGGATCTGAGGTCCGGAGATCCCGTCGTCGTACGCCGACGCATCATGTACGTGGACAACCGGCCCGTGGAGCTGACCGACTCGTACTACCCCGCTGCCCTCGCGCGTGGCACTCGACTGGCCGAGACGCGGAAGATCCCTGGCGGTGCGGTGACGCTCCTCGCGGAGTTGGGGCATGCCATTCACGAAGTCAGCGAGGACGTCACCGTGGACCTTCCGGATGCGGAACGCCGGGGGGCCCTCGCCCTGGGCGAAGGAGAACCAGTGCTCCTGCTGACGCGCACCGGGTTTGCCGCCGATCGGCGGCCCGTCGAGGTGAGCGTGATGACCATGCCGCGAGGCAGTCACCTCAGGTATCGCATCGGGGTTGGGTGAGCCCGGTGGCCAAGCACGTGGACACCCGGCCGATGCACCACAGAATCGCCGCGCAGATCCGAGCCGAGATCATGGCGGGCGATCTCGCTCCCGGGGCGCAGCTCCCGATCACCGACCAGCTCATGGCCCGGTTCGATGTGTCGAACCAGACAGTCCAGCGGGCGCTGCAACTCCTCAAGGCGGAGGGGTTCGTCATCGGCCGGTCGGGTCGCGGGGTCTTCGTGCGGGAGGGTCCCCAACTGGCCGTCGACAGCGTGGCCACGATGCCGCCGGCCGAGCGGGGCGAGCCGTACGCGTGGATCTCCGAGGCTGCGAAGCGGTCGAAGGCGGGGGTGAACAGGATCCTCAAGGTCGCGGAGGTCGTGCCGCCGGCGCAGGTGGGCGAGGCGCTGCGGCTGGCGGCGGGCGAGACCGCGGCCATGCGGTACCGGCTGCTGCTGTTGGATGACGAGCCGGCAGAGCTGGTCTGGTCGTACTACCCGGCGGACCTTGCTCGCGGGACGGCGTTGCTGGAGCGTAGAAGGATCAAGGGCGGTTCACCGACTCTGCTGGCGAGCCGCGGATACCCGCCGCGCGAGATGGTCGACCGGGTCTCCTGGCGGTCTCCCACGGAAGAGGAATTCCTGGGCCTTGAGTTGCCCACCGAGGTGCCGGTCGCCCGCACCTTCCGCGTCGTCTACTCCGACGACGCCCGGCCCATCGAGGCGACCATCATGGTCAAAGCGGGGCATTTGCACGAGTTGCTCTACCGCGTGGCGCTTGGCTGACGGCGCACCGGGCCGGGACCGGGCGGGCGGTAGGTTCTCGGAGAGCTGAGGGCCTCTCCCGGAAGGTGGAGTCAGATCCCTGCTGCTGGAGCTGGAGTGGTCGACGGCGCTGCAGGGGACGAGGGGCGGGTGGTCCGGCGGCGTTGATCTTGTCGGGCCGGGGAGTGGGGCGGGGGTGTTTTGACCTGGTGGTGCGCGCCCCGGTATTCTGCTGGATTGTTGTGCGTATTGGCTGCTCGTTCTCACGCGTGAGGCCGTTACGCCTGGTCCACCAGGACGATTTATCAGCGATCAGCCGTCGGTTTGCGTCGCCGGCGCGGTCTACTGCTGCCGTGATCTCCGGGTGACCTTGTCAGAGAACACCCACTGAAGAAGCGAAGGCTACGACCGTGCGTACGTACAGCCCCAAGCCCGGCGACGTCCAGCGTCAGTGGCACGTCATCGACGCCACCGACGTCGTACTGGGCCGCCTGGCCTCCCAGGTCGCCCAGTTGCTGCGTGGCAAGCACAAGCCGGTGTACGCGCCTCACGTCGACGCTGGTGACTTCGTCATCATCATCAACGCCGACAAGGTGCACCTCTCCGGCAACAAGCGGACCCAGAAGCTGGCCTACCGCCACTCCGGCTACCCCGGCGGTCTCCGCTCCGTCCGATACGACGAGCTGATGGACAAGAACCCGGAGAAGGCCGTCGAGAAGGCCATCCGCGGCATGCTGCCGAAGAACACCCTGGGCCGTCAGATGCTCAGCAAGCTGAAGGTGTACCGCGGTGCCGAGCACCCGCACGCCGCTCAGCAGCCGGTCCCGTACGAGATCACCCAGGTCGCGCAGTAGTCCCGGCCACACCCCCTAGAGACAGAGAAGCTGAGGAGAATCGTGGCTGAGACCACCGCTGAGGCGCCCGTCGAGGACGTCGAGGAGTACACCACCGAGACGCCCGCCGAGGACTACACCACCGAGTCCGTCGCGGCGCGCTTCGGTGACCCGCAGCCGGCCGCGGGTACCGGCCGCCGCAAGAACGCCATCGCCCGGGTGCGCATCGTCCCCGGCTCCGGCAAGTGGAAGATCAACGGCCGCACCCTGGAGGGGTACTTCCCCAACAAGGTGCACCAGCAGGAAGTCAACGAGCCCTTCAAGGTGCTGGAGCTGGACGACCGTTACGACGTCGTCGCCCGCATCGCCGGCGGCGGCATCTCCGGTCAGGCCGGCGCACTGCGCCTGGGCGTGGCCCGTGCGCTGAACGAGGCGGACGCGGACAACAACCGCGGCGCCCTCAAGAAGGCCGGCTTCCTGACCCGCGACGACCGCGCGGTCGAGCGGAAGAAGGCCGGTCTGAAGAAGGCCCGTAAGGGAACGCAGTACAGCAAGCGCTGATCATCGTACTGCTACTGTGCTCAGCCCCGGCGCCCCCGGAGATCCGGAGGGCGCCGGGGCGCGCTTGTATGGTCGGCATACGGTCGGCGGGTATGGTCACGTAGGGACTTTTAACGGTCCGTAGCCGAACGTATTCGCTCAGAATTGAGCACTCGGGAGCACTCGGAGGAGATCAGTGGGACGACTCTTCGGCACCGATGGCGTGCGCGGCGTCGCCAACGCGGACCTCACCGCGGAGATGGCCCTCGGGCTGTCCGTGGCGGCGGCACACGTGCTCGCCATCGCCGACGCCGCCCAGCCGGCCGGCCAGCGCCCGAAGGCGGTGGTCGGGCGCGATCCACGGGCGTCCGGAGAGTTCCTGGAGGCGGCCGTCGTCGCCGGACTGGCCAGCGCGGGCGTCGACGTGCTGCGCGTCGGCGTGCTGCCGACCCCCGCGGTCGCGTACCTCACCGGCGCGCTCGGCGCCGACCTCGGCGTGATGCTCTCCGCCAGCCACAACCCCATGCCCGACAACGGCGTGAAGTTCATCGCCCGCGGCGGCCACAAGCTCTCCGACGAGCTGGAAGAAGAGATCGAGGCGCTCTACCACAAGCACGAGCGCGGCGAGCCCTGGGAGCGCCCGACGGGCGCCGGCGTCGGCCGCGTCCAGCGCTACGAGCAGGGCTTCGACAGCTACGTCGCCCACCTCGTCGGCGTCCTGCCGCACCGCCTCGACGGGCTCAAGGTCGTCGTCGACGGCGCCCACGGCGCCGCCGCCCGCGTCTCCCCCGAGGCGTTCCAGCGGGCCGGCGCCGAGGTGGTCCCCATCGGCACCGACCCCACCGGCCTCAACATCAACGACGGCTTCGGCTCCACCCACCTCGACCAACTCAGCGCCGCCGTCGTCGAACACGGCGCCGACCTCGGCATCGCCCACGACGGCGACGCCGACCGCTGCCTCGCGGTCGACGCGGCCGGGCGTGAGATCGACGGCGACCAGATCCTCGCCGTGCTCGCCCTCGGCCTGCGCGAGGCGGGCCGGCTGCGCAAGAACACCGTCGTCGCCACCGTCATGTCCAACCTGGGCTTCAAACTCGCGCTGGAGCGCGAGGGCGTGGAGCTGATCCAGACCGCGGTCGGCGACCGCTACGTGCTGGAGGAGATGAAGCGCGGCGGCTACGCCCTCGGCGGCGAGCAGTCCGGCCACGTCATCGTCCTCGACCACGCCACCACCGGCGACGGCACCCTGACCGGCCTGCTGCTCGCGTCCCGCGTGGCCGCCAGCGGCCGGCCGCTGGCGGAGCTGGCCGCGGTGATGGAGCGGCTGCCGCAGGTGCTGATCAACGTACGGGACGTCGACAAGGCCCGGGTTGCCAGCTCCCCGGAGCTGCGCCAGGCGGTCCTGGAGGCGGAGCGCGAGCTGGGCGCCACGGGGCGGGTGCTGCTGCGCTCGTCCGGTACGGAGCCGCTGGTGCGGGTCATGGTGGAGGCGGCCGACACCGACCAGGCGCGGTCGGTGGCGGGGCGGCTGGCGGACGTGGTGAAGTCGGCGCTGGGCTGAGGCGGTTGCGGTACGCCGTGCGGGGCCGGGGGCGCACCCCCGGCCCCGTACGCGTAAGGGTGCTCAGAGCCGCCGGTGCGGGTGGTGCGCGGCCCGCGTGTGCTGCGTGTGCTGCACGTGCTGTACGTGCTGGCCGAGCGTCTGCTCCGTGTGCCAGGCCCAGTACAGCTTCTGCACCAGCAGCGTCAGCGTCCCGGCGACGACGATGCCCAGCAGGTTGAGCAGCAACTGCTCGGACGAGCCGCGGGCCTGGCCCCAGTCGCCGTAACTGAGCGCGATCGCCGCGTTGGCCGCCGCCGGCACCGTCGTCACCGAGATGGCGACGCCCACCAGCGCCCCCGACTTCGACGACGTCAGCGACAGCGTGCCCGCGGTGCCCGCCAGCAGGGCCACGATGAACGAGAACCAGTCCGGCGCGAAGATGAACCCCGTCTGCGGCCGCACGGCCTCCAGTTCCGTCTCCGCGAACAGCCCGAACGCGTCCATCATCACGCTGAACCCCACCGCCAGCGCCATCGCCGCCGCGAACCCCGCGAGCAGCGCGGCCAGCGACCGCGCCGCCAGCCGCGACCGCCACTGCACCAGCGCGACGCACAGCCCCGCCACCGGCCCGAACTCCGGCCCCACCGCCATCGCCCCGACGATGAGGATCGCGCTGTCGATCATCACGCCGCAGGCGGCGAGCAGGGTGGCGACGCCGAGCATGGCGAGGTACGTGATCGACAGCGTCGACTCCTCGTGCGTCTCCTCGACCAGCGACTCCCACACCACCGCGTCCGCCGCCTCGCCCGGCGCGGCCTCCTCGGCCCGGTCGGCGCGGCGCGAGAGCGTCAGGTCGACCTGGTCGACGCAGACCGCCCCCTCCTCGTACAGCCCGCGCACGCGCAGCTCCTGGAGCAGTTTGTCGGCGGCCTCGCGGGCGACGTCGCACAGCACGACGTCGCCCCGGGGGTCGAGGGAGGCGCCGCGGAGGACGGCGAGGTGGGCGGTGCCGACGGTCTTGTGCAGGAGGCCGACGACCTCGTCGGTACGGGCGGCGGGGCACTGGATCCGCAGGTGCAGCATGGAGGGAGGCTAGCGGCTGCCGCTGCCGCCCCGCGCTACAGCTTGCGCAGGGACAGCCGCTGGACCTTGTGGTCCGGGCCCTTGCGGATGATGAGGGTCGCGCGGCCGCGGGTCGGGGCGATGTTCTGGCGGAGGTTGGGCTCGTTGATCGTGCGCCAGTTGCGTTCCCCGTACGCCATCGCCTCGGCCTCCGGGACGCCGGCGTAGCGGCGGAAGTACGACAGCGGGTTCTGGAACGCCGTCTCGCGCAGCTTGCGGAACCGCTCCATGTACCAGCGCGCGACGTCCTCGATGCGCGCGTCCACGTACACGCTGAAGTCGAAGAAGTCGGCGAGCGCGACGCGGGTGCGGCCGTCGCGGCCGGGGAGCGCGGGCTGGAGCACGTTGAGGCCCTCGACGATCAGTATGTCGGGGCGCTGCACCTTGAGCCGCTCGCCGGGGACGATGTCGTACGTCAGGTGGGAGTAGACGGGCGCGGTGACCTCGCCCTTCCCGGACTTCACGTCGGCGACGAAGCGGGTCAGTGCGCGCCGGTCGTACGACTCGGGGAACCCCTTGCGCGACATCAGCCCGCGGGCCTCCAACTCGGCGTTGGGCAGCAGGAACCCGTCGGTGGTGACCAACTCCACCCGCGGGTGCTCGGGCCAGCGCGCGAGCAGCGCCTGGAGCAGCCGCGCGACGGTCGACTTGCCGACGGCCACGCTGCCGGCGAGCCCGATGACGAAGGGCGTGCCGGCCTGGGGCCCCGCGGTCTCGCCGGGCCCGCCGAGGAAGGTGTTGACGGCGTGCCGGAGGCCGTGGGTGGCGCCGACGTAGAGGTTGAGCAGGCGGGAGAGGGGGAGGTAGACGTCCCGTACCTCGTCCAGGTCGATCACGTCGCCGAGCCCGCGCAGCCGCTCGACCTCCGCCGCGGACAGCGGCAGCGGTGTGCGGTCGCGCAGGGCGCTCCACTCGGCGCGCGAGAGGTCGACGTAGGGAGAGGGGCTGTGCGTACTCATCGGCGAGGCCACCGGGCCATTGTGCGCGGGGGCGCGCAGGGGCGCGCGGGCGGGGCGTGACGTACCTCTAGGCCGGATCGGGGCGGAGGGTTAAAGTCCGCATAAGCATTCGAATCCTGGGGGACGGGATGTCAGTACTGCGGACGGTGTGGCACGAGAGACGCAGGCAGTTCGCGGCGGCGGGGGCCCGGCGGCGGCGGGTCCGCAGCACGCGGGAGGCGTTCGCGGGCCGCGTCCGGGGCGACCTCGCGGCGGAGCTGCCGGACGAGGACCTGGGGGAGGACCTGGTCGAGTCGCTGGACCTGTACCGCATGGGGAGCAAGCCGCGCTGCGAGGAAGTGGAGTACCTGGAGCTGGTGCAGGAGGCCGTGGAACGGATGGCGTGGGGCAGATAGAGCGCCGTCGGCCGGCACTCACCCCTCGGCGATGACGACGGCGGACGCGACCCCGGCGTCGTGACTCAGCGACACGTGCCAGTTGCGCACCCCCAGCTCGGCGGCCCGCGCGGCGACGGTGCCGCGCACGCGCAGATGGGGCCGCCCGTTGCCGTGGACGCACACCTCGGCGTCGTGCCAGTGCAACCCGGGCGGCGCCCCCAGCGCCTTCGCCAACGCCTCCTTGGCCGCAAACCGCACCGCCAGCGACGCCACCCCCCGCCGCCCCCCGTCGGGCAGCACCTGCTCGGCGGGCAGGAACAACCGATCCGCCAACTCCGGTGTCCGCTCCAACGCAGCCCCGAACCGCCCCACCTCGGCGACATCGATACCGACCCCGACGATTCCACTCATGCGCGGCAGAGTAACGGGTGCACGTGCCGCGCCGCCGGGCCGGCGCCCGGCGTTGCGGCGTGGCGCCGCTGGACCGGCCGGGCGACGGACGAGAACATTCCGACATGAGCGCTGAGCCCCAAGTCGCCCCCGAGATCCTGCACTTCTACGGCACCGACTTCGACGAGGCCACCCGGCTGACCGGCACCGCCGACGGGCGGTTGGAGCTGGTGCGTACGCGGGAGCTGCTGCGTCGGCACCTGCCGGGGGCGCCGGCCGACGTGCTCGACGTGGGCGGGGGGCCGGGGGTGCATGCGGCGTGGCTGGCCGGGGACGGGTACCGGGTGCACCTCGTCGACCCCGTGCCGCGGCACGTCGAGGCCGCGCGCGGGATCGGGGTCGGCGCGGAGTCGGGCGATGCGCGGGCGCTGCCGGTGGCGGACGCTTCGTACGACGTGACGCTCGTGCTCGGGCCGCTGTACCACCTGCTGGAGCGCGACGACCGCGACCTCGCCCTCGCCGAGGCGCGGCGGGTCACCCGGCCGGGAGGTCTCGTCGCTGCCGCGGCGATCGGCCGGTACGCCTCTCTCTTCGAGCACACCGCGACCACGCTGCTCGCCAAGGACCGCGTCCACGACGCCGTACGCGACATCCTCACCACCGGCCGCCACGACCCCGGCCGCAAGGGCTTCACGGCGGCGTACTTCCACACCGCGGCGGGCCTGGCGGACGAACTGCGCGACGCGGGGCTGGGCGAGGTGACCCTCTATGGGGTCGAGGGGCCGGGGTGGGCGCAGCTGAAGGCGGTCGAGCAGCACACGGGGCAGGGGCTGGCCGAGAACCACCCGGCGTTTGAGGCGGCCCTGCGGGCGGCCCGGCTGGCCGACGGGTATCCGGAGCTGCTGGCCGGCGCGTCGCACCTGCTGGCGGTCGCCCGGCGCTGAGCGGGTTTGGTGCCGTGGCCGTCCGCGAGGGGTTCTGTACCGGGTGAGCCTGGCGTCATGGCGTGCGTCGTCATCGGACTTCCCGGGAATTCACGGGCGGTGCCTCTGCGTGGTCGGTTGATCACCCCGTCGACTGCTGAAGCGGCGAAGCCCGGGGCGGGAGAAGATGGGGGTATGAGGAGTGCGTACGGGGTGGAGACGGTGCGTCGTGCCGAGGCGGCGCTCATGGCCGGGGTGCCGGACGGGGCGCTCATGCA
>NZ_JACBXC010000680.1 GCF_013870535.1 Streptomyces phytophilus
GCCTGCCGGACGGGGCCAATCTGAACTCGGTGACCTCCGCGGGCGGGAACGCCTGGGCCGTCGGCTCCGACAGCCGCTACGAGGGCATGCCGGACGGCGTCGTGCTGCGGTGGGACGGCCGGCGCTGGCAGAAGGTGGCGGACCCCGCGCTGCCGCCGGTCTACTACTGGTACAGCGTCGACTCCGCCTCGCCGCGCGACGTGTGGGCGTACGGCTGGAACTACGACGACGAGTACGTGGTCCACCACGACGGCCGCGCCTGGGAGCAGGTGCCGGTGCCGGAGCTGCCGGACGGTCCGACCCACGGCGCCGCCCAGATCGCCGCCGAGCGGGACCGGGTGTGGCTGGCGGGCGACCGTTACCTCAGCAGTTACGCGGACGGGGACTGGACCACGCAGCAGTTGCCCGGCGGCGTCGGCATGATGGACGTCGACGCCCGCTCCTCCCGCACCGCATGGGCCGTCGGCGGCTTCTCCTACGCGGGCAAGGAGAGCCGCCCCGTCGTGATGCGCTGGAAGCGCGGCGGCTGGCGGGAGTTCAAGGCGCCCGACGTGCCGGATCTGCGGCTGACCAACGTCCACGTCGTCTCCGAGCGCAGCGTGTGGGCCACCGGCCAGGTGCCCGCGGCCGACGGCCGGGGGTTCGCCGAGCCGCGGGTCCTCCACTACGACGGCCGCCGCTGGCGCGACGTCACCGGCCCGGTCGAAGGGCTCTTCGCCGAGGCCCTCACCGGCGACGGCCGCGGCGGGATCTGGGTCTCCGGCGACCCCTACGGCTGGGAGGGCCCCCCGGTCCTCTGGCACTACGACGGCCGCCGCTGGACCCGGCACGAGGGCGCCATGATCACGGAAGGGGAGACGCAGGGGCACGAGATCGACGACCTGGCGCCGGGCGGCCGGCACGGCGGGCCGTGGGCCGTGGGCAGCTACGCCCACGTGGAGGACCGGACGACGTACCAGCACGAGCTGATCGAGCGGCTGAACCGCCGCTGAGGCGGTAATTCGGTTGCCGTGCCCGGCCGGCCGCTGCTCCACTGGCCGGGCACGGCAGACCCCTGTCCCCGGCAGAGAGAGGAAACGCGCATGCGCGCAGCGTTCATGTCCACCCAGCAGGCCATCGCCACCTACGCAAGGGACATGTCGCTCCGTGCACACGCTGAACCTGGGAATCCTGGCCCATGTCGACGCCGGTAAGACCAGCCTGACCGAGCGGCTGCTGCACGCCGCCGGAGTCATCGAGGAGGTCGGGAGCGTCGACGACGGCAGCACCCGCACCGACTCGCTCGCGCTGGAGCGCCGGCGCGGCATCACCATCAAGTCCGCCGTCGTCTCCTTCGCGCTCGACGGCATCACCGTCAACCTCATCGACACACCCGGCCACCCGGACTTCATCGCCGAGGTGGAGCGCGTGCTGCACGTGCTCGACGGGGCGGTGCTCGTGGTCTCCGCGGTGGAGGGCGTGCAGGCGCAGACGCGCGTACTGATGCGCACGCTGCGCCGCCTGGGCATCCCCGCCCTGGTCTTCGTCAACAAGACCGACCGGCGCGGCGCGCGCGACGACGCGCTGGTGCGCGACATCGCCGCGAAGCTCGCGCCCGGGGCCGTCGCCATGGGCACCGTCGGCCATCTCGGCACCCGCGCCGCCTCGTTCACCCCGTACGGGCCGGGCCACCCGGACCACGCGGCCTTCACCGGCCGGCTGGCCGACGTCCTCGCGGGCCACGACGACGCGCTGCTCGCGGACTACGTCGCCGACGAGGCGGCGGTGACGTACCGCCGGCTGCGCACGAGCCTCGCCGAACAGACCGCCGCCTCGCTGGTGCACCCGGTGTACTTCGGCTCCGCCGCCACCGGCGCGGGCGTCGCCGAGCTGACCGCGGGCATCAGGGAACTGCTGCCGGCGCCCGCGGGCGATCCGGAAGCGCCCGCCGCGGGCACGGTCTTCAAGGTCGAGCGCGGCCCTGGCGGCGAGAAGGTCGCGTACGTGCGGATGCTCGCCGGTGCGGTACGCACCCGCCAGGAGCTGGCGTACGGCGACGGCGACCGCGCCCCCGCGGCGGAGAAGGTCACCGGCGTCGAGGTCTTCGAGCAGGGCGCGGCCGTCACCGCCGCGGAGGCCGGAGCCGGCCGCATCGCCCTGGTCCGGGGCCTGGCCGGGGTGCGCATCGGCGACGCGGTCGGCGCAGCGGCCGGCTCGGCCGTGGGCCGGGCGGCGGAGGCGCGGCGGCACCACTTCGCGCCGCCGACGCTGGAGACGGTGGTGGTGCCGGACCGGGCGGCCGACCGGGGCGCGCTGCACGCGGCGCTTTTCCAGCTCGCCGAGCAGGACCCGCTGATCGCGCTGCGCCAGGACGACATCCGCCGGGAGCTGTACGTCTCGCTCTACGGCGAGGTGCAGAAGGAGGTCATCGGGGCCACGCTCGCCGACGAGTACGGGCTGGCGGTCTCCTTCCGCGAGTCGTCCGTCATCCACGTCGAGCGGCTGGCGGGCAGCGGCTCCGCGTACGAGAAGGGCGACACGGACAGCAACCCGTTCCTGGCCACCGTCGGGCTGCGGGTGGAGCCGGCGCCGCCCGGCACGGGCGTGGTCTTCGCGCTCGGGGTGGAGCTGGGCTCGATGCCGTACGCCTTCTTCAAGGCCGTCGAGGACACGGTCCGGGCGACGCTGCGCCAGGGCCTGTCCGGCTGGGAGGTCCCCGACGCGCGGGTGACCATGACCCACTCCGGCTACTGGCCCCGGCAGAGCCACGCCCACCAGGGCTTCAGCAAGGCGATGTCGAGCACCGGCGCCGACTTCCGCGGTATCACGCCGCTGGTGCTGGCGGATGCGCTGAAGCGGGCGGGTACGCGGGTGCACGAGCCGGTGCAGCGGTTCCGGCTGGAGGCGCCGGAGGACGCGGTGCCCGCGCTGTGGCCGGTGCTCGCGGCGCTTGCGGCGGTGGTCGACGGGCAGGACGCGGGCGGCGGGACCGCGGTGCTGGAGGGCGAGGTGCCGGCGGCGCGGGTGCACGGGCTGGAGCGGCGGCTGCCGGGGCTGACCCGGGGCGAGGGCGTGCTGGAGACCTCCTTCGGCCGCTACCGGGCCGTGCGCGGACCGGCGCCCGCCCGGCCGCGTACCGACGACAACCCGCTGGACCGCAAGGAGTACCTGCTGCACGTCCAGCGGCGGGTGTGAGAGGCGGTACGGGTACGGGGTGGTGGCCTCCCGTACCCGTACCGCGGCTTCGTGCCCCCCGCGGGCCGC
>NZ_JACBXC010000681.1 GCF_013870535.1 Streptomyces phytophilus
GGCGCCAGCCGGCGTCTGAGGAGACGGGTGAGCTGCATGCGTACGGACTCCATGGGGGTGGGGGGTCGTCGCGTCAGGCTCACACGCGGTGCTCCGCCGCCCCCGCCGCGCGGCCCGGGGCCGGGGCGAAGTCCACCGCAAAGGACCACGGCCCGCCGCCACTCGGCTGGACTCCGCCCCGAATTCGCGATACATCTCGTCTTGACGGTCTCGCGAAATACGCGATATGTTCGGCCACGAATATACGGTCCCGGACATGGGAGGGGAGGGTCCGTGCCTCCGAAGCGGCGGAAGCTGAGCAACCCGCTGGCCCTGGCCGTGCTGGCCCTCCTCGCCGAGCGGTCGATGCATCCGTACGAGATCGCCCAGTTGCTGCGGCAGCGCGGCAAGGAGGAGAGCATCAAGATCAATTTCGGCTCCCTCTACACCGTGGTGCAGAACCTGGAGAAGCACGGCTTCGTCGCCACCGCCGGCGTGCAGAAGCAGGGGAACCGGCCCGAGCGCACGGTCTACGCCATCACCGATGCCGGCCGCGTGGAGATGCACGACTGGATCACGGAGATCGTCGCCGCCCCCCGCCGGGAGTACCCGCACTTCGAGGCCGCCCTCTCCCTGCTCGGCGTGCTGCCGCCGGACGAGGCGGTCGAGGCCCTGCAGACGCGGCTCGCGCGGCAGGAGATCAGGGCGGCGGGGCTGCGCGGTGCGCTGGCGAAGCTGTACGAGACGCTGCCGCGCGTCTTCGTCGTCGAGACCGAGTACCAGGCGCACATGCTGGAGGCCGAGGCCGCGTGGCTGCGCGGCCTGCTGGCGGAGCTGGCGGACGGCTCCCTCAGCGGCGTCGAGGAGTGGCGCGCCTGGCACGAGACCGGTGAGATGCCGGCCGAGTGGCGGGATACGGAGGAGGAGTTGCCCGGCGGCGCGGGCGGGACGCCCGGCGCCGCGCAGGAGACGCAGGACGCGAGGAGGGGCCCGTAGCGCCCCCGGAAGAAGCGTCCCGGCGGGCTGCGCCAACAGCCCGCCGGGACGGACCCCGAACATCCGGACCTGCGCGAGGGCAGGCGCCAGGCGTCGAGGTGCGGCACACCCCAGGATAGCCAGGCTCCGCTTTCGCCGATCGTCCGGCAGGACCCACGCACACCGTGCGAGAGCGGAGTTCGCCATGCCCGGGAACGGGACGCTCGCCGTCGAGGCGCGCGAGCTGAGGAAGACCTATCCCCACGACGTCACGGCCCTGGACGGCATGTCCCTGGCCGTCAGGGCCGGCACGGTCTTCGGGCTGCTCGGCCCGAACGGCGCCGGCAAGTCCACCGCGCTGCGGCTGCTCGGCGCGCTGACGCACCCGACGACCGGCACCGCGGACGTGCTCGGCCACCGCATCGGCCGGGTCGACATGCGGGAGCTGCGCGCCGCGATCGGCCTGGTCTCGGCGGCGCAGAAGGTGCCGCAGGACGCCACCGGGCACACGGTCGTCCTCACCGGCGCCAGCGGCACCGTGCAGCCGCTGTGGCGCACGTACGGCCCGGCCATGCGCGAGCGCGCGTACGAACTGCTGGCGGAGCTGGACTGCAAGGAACTCGCCGACCGCCCGTACGGCGTCTGCTCCGGCGGCCAGCGCGCCCGGCTGCTCATCGCCCGCGCGCTGCTGCCGGACCCGGGACTGCTGCTGCTCGACGAGCCGTTCAACGCGCTCGACCTGCCCTCACGCGAGGACCTGGTCGACGCCCTGGAGCGGCTCGCGCGAACCCGCCCCCGGCTGGCGACCGTCATGGTCACCCACCACCTGGAGGAGCTGCCGCCCACGACGAGCCACGCGCTGCTGCTGCGCGACGGCCGCGTCTCGGTGGCGGGCCCGGCGGCGGAGGTGCTCACGGGCGCCCGGCTGACGGAGTGCTTCGGCCGCCCGATCGAGGTCCACCACCACACGGGCCGCTGGCAGGCCCGCTCCCCCCGCCCGTAGCGGCCCCGCGGGGCGTTCGCTGCCTCCACCGCCCCGTACCTCCGTGCACGGCCGCGGGCCCGTCCGCTACGCGCCCGGGGGTATGCGGTCGCGTTCGCCCGGCCAGTCCAGGGTCAGGCGGTGTGCCCGGGGAAGTTTGGCGACCACCAGGTCGTACGAGTCCTCGATCATCTCCAGCACCAGGTCCTCGGGCACGGCGCCGTCGAGGCGGACGGTGTTCCAGTGGCGCTTGTTCAGGTGGTACCCGCCGACGATCTCCGGGTACGTCGCGCGCAGTTGCACCGCCAGGTCCGGCTCGCACTTCAGGCTCACCGACAGCGGCGCGGCGGCCAGCTCGCTGAGCGCGAACATCTTGCCGCCGACCTTGAAGACGGAGACGGCCCGGTGGCGGTCGAAGGGCCACTCCTCGACGGCCCCGTTCGGCTCCAGGCAGGCGGCGCGAAGCTGGTCAGGTTCCATGCGCCCAGTATGGGAGCCCTCACTGACACCGCACGGCGAGCACCCGCCGGGGCGTACGTGGAGGGGGCCCGTACGGGTAGAAGTAGCGCATGGACTTGAACTCCCCGGTAGCCGTCGCGTTCATCGCCGCGGTGGTATCCGTCCTCGGAACGCTGCTGACGGTCCGCGCCGCAGTTCGGACCAGCCGCAACTCGGTCGTTCAGGCCCACAACGCAGTGGTTCAGGCGCAGGTCCAAGAGATCATCAAGAAGAGGATCGAGTTCTATCCCAAATTCTGGAAGATACCTGTTCGCTACGAAACGAACTGGGCCTTCAATAACCAGGACAAGACCCGCGAATGGGCCGAGCAGTACGCCCAGGATCTCAACGAGTTCAATCTTGAGGGTGGGGTTTTCTTCTCCCAGGCTGTCTACGAGAAGTTCTTCGAGCTGCGAGAGCTGCTCCGCGAAGCCATCGATGACACTCTCCCCGGCGCCGAAGTGCCGCGCGGCCTCACCGACCGCATACGGCGAGTCTTCTACGGCGACAGCATCTACGGCCCCGGCTTGTCCACCCTCCTTAAAGATGACCTCGGCAGCTACCAAGACGCTTTGCTCGCTCGCCGCAGCGACCGCTGAGCGGCCACCGCCAACGAAAAAGGGACCCCCGCGGTCCCTACAGCCCCGCCGACGTCGCCGCCGCCGTCAGCACCTCCCGCAGCATCGCCGGCGTCAGCCGTCCGGTGAAGGTGTTCTGCTGGCTGACGTGGTAGCACCCGTACAGCTCCAGCGGCGCGCCCCCGTCCGCCGTCAGCACCTCCCGCAGCATCGCCGGCGTCAGCCGT
>NZ_JACBXC010000682.1 GCF_013870535.1 Streptomyces phytophilus
TGCCATCAGGTTCCCCGCCCCGCACCCGACGTCCAGCACGTCCCGCGCGCCCGCCCCGGCCACCCGCCGGGCGATCCACGGGCCGTAGTGGTCGTTGTGGCTCCAGGGATGCCGCCGGTTGAAGCGGTCGAGCGCGTCGAGTACGGGCATACGCACACGCTAACCGGGCCCGTAAACCGTGTTGACTTCGCCGGTCGTGGCGGTTACAACGTTGCACTTGCCGTCGGTGGGCGGACGGGAGCTGTCGGTGGGAACCGGAGGGCGGATGCGGCAGGGGGTTCGGGGGCGGGACGGGGCGGCCTGGGCGATACCGGCGGCGCTGGGGGTCGACGCCGTCGGATCCGGGCTCTATCTGCCGCTGTCCATGGTCTACTTCCTCGCCGCCACCGACCTCTCCGAGGCACGCGTCGGCCTGCTCATGACCGCCGCGACCGCCTGCGCGCTGCTGCTTCCGCTGCTGGTCGGGCGGGTCGTGGACCGCATCGGCCCGCGGCCGGTGGTGATCACGGGGCAACTGCTGCAGGCCGGCGGGTTCCTGCTGTACCTGGCGGTGGACGGGCCGGCTTCGCTGTTCGCCGCGGCGCTGGTCGAGTCGGCGGGGCTGCGCGTGTACTGGTCGTCGGTCTTCGCGCTCATCGCCGAGCAGGGCGACGACCGGTCCCGGGACCAGTGGTTCGCCCGTACCGCGATGATCCGCGCGGCCGGGACCGGCGCCGGGACCGTGGTCGCCGGGGTGCTGCTGGGACTCGCCTCGCAGAACGCGTACCGGGGGATGATCCTGGCGAACGCCCTGTCCTTCCTCCTGGCCGCCGCCGCCCTCGCCGTCTTCGTCAGGAGCCGCCCGCGACCGGCCGCGGACGACGTTGCCGGGAAGCCCGCGGACGGTGTGCGGCACCTGCTCCGCAACCGCGCCTATCTGTCGCTGATCGGCGTCAACGTGCTGTTCAACATCTGCACCGTCCTCCTCGCCGTGGCCACCCCCGTCTACGTCGTCCGCGGGCTGGACGCGCCCGGTTGGGCGGTCGGCGCCTTTCTGACCCTCACCACCGCCGTCGTCGCCACCTCCACCGCCGCGGTCACCCGGGGCATCCGCCGGCACACCTCCCGCGGGGGCGCGATGGCCTGGGGCGGGGTGGCGTGGGCGGCATGGTGCGGGGCGATCGCGCTCGCGGTCCTGCTGCCCCGCGGCCCGGTGCTGGTCGGCTACCTGGCGCTGGTGATGCTGCTCTGGGCGGCGGCGGAAATGCTGCACGGGCCGGCCTCCAACGCGCTCTCCGCGGACGCCGCACCGGAGGGGGCGCGGGGCACGTACCTGGCGGCGTTCCAGTACTCGTTCGCGACGGCGGACATGGTCACGCCGGGCCTCTTCGGGCTCCTGTACGGCGTGGAGCGGGTGCTGCCGTGGGTGGTCGTCGGCCTCCTGGCGCTCGTCGCGAGCGTGGCGGTACGGCCGCTGGAGAGGCGGCTGACGGCCGGGAGGGCGGCAGCGGGGGCCGCGGGGGCCTGAGGCTCCGCGCGGGCCAGGGGCGGTGCGGAGCGACACGTACGCGCGCGTACCGCCCGGGAAGCGCCCGTGCGCCGACCGCGGCGCGCCCCGCGTGATCTGTTGTTTCCCACCCCCGGCACCGCCGTTCACGCGCCGTTCCGCTCCACCGTCGAAACTCGCTGGTCGCCCCCCGCAACGCGAAGGAGAGGCCCGCATCATGAACGACGGACACATCGAAGGCGCCGAAGGCCCCGAGGGCACCGGGATCTCACGGCGCCGCCTCGTCCGGTACGCCGGCGTGGGGGCGACGCTCGCGGCGGCCGGCCCGCTCGTCGTGAGCGGTGAGGCGGCGGCCGACGACAACGACGCCCGGAACGACCGGGGCGGGCGCGGGAACGACCGGCGGCGCACCTGGCGGGCCGGGGACCACCACGTGCACTCCGAGTACAGCGGCAGGTTCGACACGTCGACCACCCCGCCCACGTTCCACAAGGGCGCCGACGCGGTGTACCCCATCGTCACCAACGCCATCATGGCCAAGCACTTCGGCCTGTCCTGGGTGATGTGCACCGACCACGGCGGCCCGACCCACTCGAAGGTCAACCTGGAGCTGGCCTACCCCGACCTGCTGCGCTCGCGCGTCCTCGTGCCCGAGGTGCTGCAGTTCTGGGGGATGGAGTTCGACGCCCCCGCCCTCGACCACCACACCCTGATGATCCCGCACCACCGCGAGGAGGCGCAGCTGCTGTACGAGCTGGAGCGCCGGTTCGCCAAGCTCGACCCGTTCCCCGCGGACCCCGGCCGCGACACCGAGGCCAAGATGATCGAGTTCCTCAAGGCCGCGGACACCGCCGACCGCAAGCCGCTGGTGATCGCCCACCACGCCGCGCGGTCGGCGACCGGTCTCGGCGTCTACGGCCAGGACACGCCGCGCGAGTTCCGCAACGGCAACGACGTCGCCCCGGACGTCTACGTCGGCTTCGAGGGCGCCCCGGGCCACCAGGCCGGCCCCCTCGTCGGCGGCGCCCGCGGCGGCTACGGCAACCACCCCACGTACGGCGGCTTCGACCAGATGACCGCCCGCCTCGGCGGCCTGTGGGACTCGCTCCTCGGCGAGGGCCGGCGCTGGTGGATCACCGCCACCTCGGACTCGCACGTGCACTGGACGCGCGGCGGCTCGGACTTCTGGCCGGGCGAGTACAGCAAGACGTACGTGCTGGCGCGGCAGGACTACGCGGACGTCATGGACGGCCTGCGCAACGGCCGCGTCTGGGTGGGCACCGGCGACCTCATCACCTCCCTCGACCTCACGGCGGGCAACCGCGGCCGCAGCGCGGCCATGGGCGAGACGCTGACCGTCAGCGGCCGGGGCCGCACGGACGTGGAGATCGAGATCCGCTTCCGCCCGCTGGACGGCAAGAACGGCAACGGCGACCGCCCCGAGGTGCGCCGCGTCGACCTCATCACCGGCAGCATCACGGGCCCGAGTGCCGACCGCGACGCGGACACCAACCCGACCACCAAGGTCGCCGCCCGCTTCGGCCCCGGCGACTGGCGGCGCCAGGGCAAGGACTACGTCATCCGGCACACCCTGCGGGACGTGGACGGCGACATGTACGCGCGCGTACGCGGTACGGGCACGGACGAGGCCGAGCCGGCGGCGGACGGGCTGGAGAGCCCGTGGGAGGACCTGTGGTTCTACTCCAACCCGGTGTTCGTCGACGTCCGTTAGGGGGCGCCGGCGCGCGCGGT
>NZ_JACBXC010000683.1 GCF_013870535.1 Streptomyces phytophilus
CTGCACGTCCGGCAGGACGCGGAGGAGCGGCTGATCAGGGTGCGCGACGTGCTGTCGCGCGCGGACCGTACGCTGGGCGAGGCCCGGCGGGCGCGCGGCGAGGTGCTGGCGAAGATAGCGGCGTCCGAGGTGCCGGCGGTCAGCGGCCCGCCGACCGCGTTGAACGAACAGCTGGCCAACGCGGTCGAGTTCCGCAGGCGCGCCCAGTGGCACCGGCTCTCGCCGCTGCTGGAGAGCCTGGAGCAGCGGGCCGAGGAGGAGTTGCTACGGGCGCGGGAGTCGCTGACCGCGGTGACCGCGCCGCTGGCCGTGCGCGCGGAGCTGCGCGGGCGGCTGGACGCGTACAAGGCGAAGGTGGCCCGGCACGGCTTCGCCGAGGACCGCATCCTGGTGGAGCGGTACGACGCGGCGCGCCGGCTGCTGTGGTCGGCGCCCTGCGATCTGATCGCGGCGGAGCAGGCGGTGCTGCGCTACCAGCGGGCCACGGCGGAGGTGCTCGCGGCGGGTCCGGTTGATCGGCCCGGGGGCATGGCGTGAGGCTGGACGGAACGGAGTTGGGGGAGTCATGAGCAACGCGCAGGCATGTCAGCGGCCGGGCTGCGGAGGAACGTACGAGGACGTCGGCGGCGGCGAGCTGTACTGCGACACCTGCGGGCTCGCCCCCGTCGTCTCGCCGGACGGCGTGGTCGGCTCGGCGCCCACCGGGGTGACCGGGCACCGCCGGGGCAGCCGGGGCAGCCGGGGCAGCTCGTCGAGCAGCTCCAGCGCGTCGAGCCGGTCGAGCAGCACGTCCCGGAGCAGTTCGCGGGCGTCGCGCCGGTCGGTCTCCGGGCGGCTGTCGCGCGCGCTGACCGGGGCGTCGACGGGCCGCTCGGTCTCGGTGAAGAGTTCCCGTACGTCCGCGGTGGCCTCCCGCGGCAAGCTGGGCGCGGGCCTGGTGACGGTGCCGGAGGTGCCGCGGCCCGACCCGCGCACCGCGGTGCTGGCCAACCCCGAGGTGCCCGAGCGCAAGCGGTACTGCAGCCGCAGCGAGTGCGGGGCGCCGGTGGGCCGGTCGCGGAGCGGGCGGCCGGGGCGTACGGAGGGCTTCTGCACCAAGTGCGGGCAGCCGTACTCCTTCGTGCCGAAGCTCCAGGAGGGCGACATCGTCCACGGGCAGTACCAGGTCGCGGGCTGCCTCGCGCACGGCGGCCTGGGCTGGATCTACCTGGCGATCGACCGCGCGGTCGCCGACCGCTGGGTGGTCCTCAAGGGCCTGCTGAACACCGGCGACGAGGACGCCATCGCCGCGGCCGTCTCCGAGCGCCGCTTCCTCGCGGAGATCGAGCACGCGGGCATCGTGCGCATCTACAACTTCGTCGAGCACCTCGACCAGCGCACCGGCAGTCTCGACGGCTACATCGTCATGGAGTACGTCGGCGGCAAGTCGATGAAGGAGATCGCCAACGAGCGGCGCACGCCGGACGGCAAGCGCGACCCGCTGCCGGTCGAGGTGGCGTGCGCGTACGGGATCGAGGCGCTGGAGGCGCTCGGCCACCTGCACAGCCGCAACCTGCTGTACTGCGACTTCAAGGTCGACAACGCGATCCAGCAGGGCGACCAGCTCAAGCTGATCGACATGGGCGCGGTGCGCCGCATGGACGACGACGATTCCGCCATCTTCGGCACCGTCGGCTACCAGGCCCCGGAGGTCGCCGACGTCGGCCCGTCCATCGCCTCCGACCTGTACACCGTGGCCCGCACGCTGGCCGTGCTGACCTTCGACTTCCAGGGCTACACCAACGTCTTCGTCGACACCCTGCCCGACCCCGACTCGATCGACGTCTTCAACCGGTACGAGTCCTTCTACCGGCTGCTGGTCCGCGCCACCGACCCCGACCCGGCCCGCAGGTTCGCCTCGGCCGCGGAGATGTCCGAGCAGCTGACCGGTGTGCTGCGGGAGGTCGTGGCGCTCCAGACGGGCAAGCCGCAGCCGGCGCTCTCCACGCTCTTCGGCGCGGAGCTGCGGGTGGTGGACAGCGAGCTGTTCCCGCCGGCGACCGGCGAGACCTCGCAGCTCGGCGCCCGGGCGGTCAGCAAGCGCGAGCGCGTGGCGCGGGCGGCGGGCAACGGCACCCCCGCGCTGCCGGCCGCGCAGGGCGTACCGGCGCAGCTGCCGGGCGGCGGGCCGGGGATGGGCACGCAGGTGGCGCTGCCCGCGCAGATCGCGGACACGCTGCCGCTGAACTCCCCCGCGGCGGCGCTGGCGCTGCCGGTGCCGCGGGTGAACCCCAGCGACCCCAACGCCGGCTTCCTCGCCGGCCTGATGGCGTCCGCGCCCGCGGAGCTGACCGCGGCGCTGTCCAACGCGCCGACCGACTCCGTCGAGCTGCAGCTGCGCCGGGTGCGCGCCCACCTGGAGCTGGGCGACCTGGCCGCGACCGGCTCCGCGCTGGCCGAGCTGGGCGAGCAGCACCCCGACGACTGGCGGATCGTCTGGTACCGCGGTCTGCAGGCGCTGGCCACCCGGGACTTCGAGACCGCCGCGCTGTCCTTCGACGCGATCTACGACGCCTTCCCCGGCGAGCCCGCGCCGAAGCTGGCGCTCGGCATCTGCGCCGAGGTGCTGGGCCAGCTGGACAACGCCACCGAGTACTACCGGCTGGTGTGGACGTCCGACCCGGCCTACGTCAGCGCCGCGTTCGGACTCGCCCGGGTGCGGCTCGCCGCCGCCGACAGGTCCGGTGCCGTACGGGCGCTGGAGTCCGTACCGGAGGCGTCGATCCACTACACCGCGGCGCGCGTCGCGGCGATCAGAGCCCGGCTGCGCCAGCGCGCCCCGCAGGAGCCGCTGCTGACCGATCTGCAGGCCGCCGGTACGCAGGTGGAGCGGCTGCAGGACGTGGGCCTGGACGCGGGCCGCAGGGCCCGGCTGTCCACCGAGGTACTGGGCAGTGCGCTCGACTGGGTGCTGACCGGCCGCACCGGCACCGGTGCGGGCCAGGCGCCCGCGGGTCCGCCGCAGCCGCTGCTGGGTTGCGCGCTGGACGAGGACGGGCTGCGGCTCGGTCTGGAAAACTCCTTCCGGGTGCTGGCCCGTCTCGCACCGCACGGCCATGAGCGGATCGACATGGTCGAACGGGCCAACCGCTACCGGCCGAAGACCTGGGTATGAGAGGAAAGCCCATGGCGAACACACCTCCCGTATCCCAACTGAGCACGTGCCCCTCGTGCGAGGAGCCGCTGGAGGCAGGTGAC
>NZ_JACBXC010000684.1 GCF_013870535.1 Streptomyces phytophilus
TCGCGGGCTCGGCGGCGCCCCGGCCGCATGGGTACGGCACGTGGAGCCGCTGCCGCAGTGGGTTCCGGCGGTCGCGGACTCCTGACGGGCCCGGGGAACGGGACGACCCGGTGGCCCCGCCCCGCTACTGGCGGGGCCACCGGCTTTCGGGGGCGCCGTCTCAGGCGACGCCCGGTCCCGCCGTGCCGGACAGGGCGTCGAGGTCGGTCTTGCGCACCTTGATGGCGACCACCGCGACGACCACGGCGAGCAGCACCATGACCGTGGCCGCGACGAACCCCATGGACATGCCCTCCGCGAGCACCTTCTGCCCCCACGGCGGGGGCAGCTCGCCGGTCTTCTCGAAGACCGCCTTCTGGTCGGGCGTGGCCTGCGCCATGAACGACGGCAGCTGCTCCTTCGCCTCGTCCCTGCTGGCCGTGCCGAACACGGTGGTCAAAATGGACAGGCCGAGCGAACCGCCCACCTGCTGGGTGGCGTTGAGCAGGCCGGAGGCGGCGCCCGCCTCCTCCAGCGCGACGCCGGAGACGGCGGTGATGGTGAGCGTCACGAAGTTCATGCCCATGCCGAAGCCGAAGACGATCTCGGGTCCGAACACCCCGCCCATGAACGTGCTGTCGGTGTCCAGGAACACCAGCCAGCCCATGCCGACCGCGGTGATGAGCGAGCCGCCGACCATGAACGGCTTGGGCCCGAGCACCGGCAGGAACCGCTGCGCGAGGCCCGCGCTGGCGACGATCGCCACCGTGATCGGCAGGAACGCCACGCCCGCCTTGATCGGGCTGTAGCCGAGGACGTTCTGCGCGAACAGCACGAGGTAGAAGAAGATGCCGAACATGGCCGCGGCCAGGCTCAGCATGATCACGTACGTGCCGGAGCGGTTGCGGTCGGCGAACATCTTCAGCGGCGTGATGGGATCCTTCGCGCTGCGCTCGACGAAGACGAACGCCACGAGCAGGATCACCGCCGCCGCGAACGAGCCTATCGTCAGGCTGTCGCGCCAGCCCTCCTCGGCGGCGCGGATGAACCCGTAGACGAGCGCGGCCATGCCGAGGGTCGACGTCAGCGCGCCGGAGATGTCGAAGCGCCCGGGGTGCCGCTCCGACTCGTTGATGTACAGCGGGACGGCGGCGATGATCAGCACGCCGATGGGGACGTTGACGAAGAGCACCCAGCGCCAGTCGAGCCACTCGGTCAGCATGCCGCCGGCGAGCAGGCCGATGGCGCCGCCGCCCGCCGAGACCGCCGCGAACACGCCGAACGCCCGGTTGCGCTCGGGACCTTCGGGGAACGTGGTGGTGACGAGCGCGAGCGAGGTGGGTGAGGCGATGGCCCCGCCGACGCCCTGCAGCGCGCGGGCCAGGAGCAGCTGCCACGGCTCCTGTGCGAAGCCGCCGAGCAGGGAGGCGACGATGAACAGTCCGATGCCGAAGGAGAAGACGCGGCGGCGGCCGAGGATGTCCCCGGCCCTGCCGCCGAGGAGCAGGAGACCGCCGAAGGTCAGGGTGTATGCGCTGACGACCCAGGTCAGGCCGGTGGTGGAGAAGTCCAGATCGCTCTGGATGTGTGGGAGGGCGATGTTCACGATCGTCGCGTCGAGCACGACCATCAGCTGACAGGCGGCGATGATGACGAGCGCCATGTTGCGCTGGTCGCCACGAGGAGCCTTGCCCGTCTCCCGCCCCTTCGCTAGTTGAGAGGTTGTCACCATGTTCCCCATACATGTGAAATAGTGAACGGTAGCGTTCACTGATGAGCTGAGC
Source organism: Streptomyces phytophilus (assembly GCF_013870535.1). GTDB lineage: Bacteria > Actinomycetota > Actinomycetes > Streptomycetales > Streptomycetaceae > Streptomyces > Streptomyces phytophilus. Next base: position 1,764 of record NZ_JACBXC010000684.1, read on the forward strand.
GTAGGCGCCCCCGTGAGGGAACGCAAGCGTTCACTATGGCCGCTAATGGAGAGACCGATATGGGTAGTTCGCACCGGACCGCTCCCGGAGCGTGCACCGAGACCAGCCAGAGCCAGGCGGGCGGAGTACGCCGCCGGGGCGACGTACTCGAACGCGCCATCCTGGACGCCGCCCTCGAACAGCTCGGCGCCGCCGGCTGGAAGGGCCTGACGATCGAGGGAGTCGCCGCCCGCGCACAGACCGGGAAGGCCGCCGTCTACCGGCGGTGGGCGTCGAAGGCGGAACTCGTCCAGGACGCGCTACGGGCCGGCGTGCCGCCGCTGGAGACGCAGCCCGACCGCGGCAGCCTGCGCGCCGACCTCACCGAGTTCTGCCGCTCGCTGCGCGATCGGATGTACTCCAGCGGCGGCCAGGCGCTGCGCGCCGTGCTCGACGAGTGCGACCGCGAGCAGGCCGAGCAGTTCCACGAGGTGATCATGGGACAGATCATCGACCCGGGCAAGGCGCTCATCGCGGAACTGCTGCGCCGGGGCGTCGAACGGGGCGACGTGCGCCCGGAGGTGAACGGGGACCTGGTGCTGGACGTGCTCCCGGCCATGATGATGTACCGCCACAAGACCACCGGCCGGGACCTCAGCGAACAGGACATGGACGAGATGGTCGACCAGGTGATGGTGCCGCTGCTGCAAGCGGAGTGACGGCGGGGCGGCGCACGGGGGCCGCACGGGCGGGCGCGAGGGGCCCGGGCCCGGGTCGTAAGCTGGCCTTGTGAGTCCCTACGAGCCGCCCACCCACCGCGTCGAGCGCTCCTTGCGCGCCACCACCGGCGCCAAGGTCGTCGCGGGCGTCGACGAGGTCGGCAGGGGTGCGTGGGCCGGGCCGGTCACCGTGTGCGCGGCCGTCACCGGCCTGCGCCGCGCGCCCGAAGGGCTCACGGACTCCAAGCTGTTGACGGTCAAGCGGCGCGAGGAACTGGCCGCCGAGCTGACGGGCTGGGTCACCGCGCACGCGCTGGGCCACGCCTCGTCGCAGGAGATCGACGAACTGGGGATGACGGCGTGCCTGCGGCTCGCCGCCGGCCGGGCGCTGGAGGCGCTGCCCGTACGGCCGGACGCCGTCATCCTCGACGGCAAGCACGACTACCTCGGGACGCCCTGGCGGGTCCGTACGGTGATCAAGGGCGACCAGTCGTGCGTCGCGGTCGCCGCCGCGTCCGTGCTCGCCAAGGTCCACCGCGACGCCCGCATGGCCGAACTGGGCGCCGAGCGGGCCGAGTACGGGCCGTACGCGTTCGGCGACAACGCCGGCTACCCCTCGCCCGTGCACCGCGCCGCTCTCCAGGAGTACGGGCCCACCGGCCTGCACCGGCTCTCCTGGGCGTACATGGACGCGCTGGACAAGTGGCAGCACCTGAAGCGGCCGCGGCTCGCGCCCGAGGCCGCGGAGCTGGAGGCGGCCGGGCAGCTGGGGCTG
>NZ_JACBXC010000685.1 GCF_013870535.1 Streptomyces phytophilus
CCCGCCGACACCCCCGACGAGCCGGACCCGTCGGGGCCGGCGCCCACCGAGACGCCGACAACGCCGCCGCCCGACACCAGCTCGCCGCCGGACCCCACCGACCCGCCGCGTGAGGGCCCGGGCGGGCTGCTGTGCCTCGACGTCGAGCTGGGGTGGCTCGTCGACTTGGACCTGTGCGTGCTGTGAACGCCCGGCTTGTGGGAGCCCTCGTGCTCCCGCAGCAGGTCTCACCTGCACAGAGAGCATGATCAAGTGGGAGCAGAATGGGAGTGGATCTTGAGTCGCGAAAGGTCGCGAAGGGTTCTCAAAGGTCCCGAACGGTCGGGAAGTTCGAGACTCCGCCCCAGGTGGGGGCGGTTTTGCTGGTGCCCCCGGCAGGATTCGAACCTGCGACACCCGCTTTAGGAGAGCGGTGCTCTATCCCCTGAGCTACGGAGGCGTACCGCCGTCCTGGGCGGCCTCTGACAGCGTAGCGGATGGCGGGTGGTGCCTGGTTCGAGGAGGGCGGCTGTCGGCGGGTGGGTGGGCGTTGGGTGGTCAGGGGGTTGGGGGTGGGTCGGGGTGGGGTGGGGCGGTCAGGGTTTGCAGGGTTTGTTCCAGCCAGTTGCGCTCTGCTTGCCGGGTGGCTCTGGCCATCACCAGCATCCCCTTCCGGAACGGGTCCTCCACGTCCTGGGCGCGGGCCGGCTCTCCGTCCTTGCGGAAGAAGCTGCCCGGTCCGGTGAGGAAGTCCAGCCGGCGGCGCAGCACCGCCGACTGGGCGGCCGGGTCGTCCAGTTGGTTCAGGAAGGCCAGCAGGGTGAAGAAGGCGCCGGCGTCGGTGATCTCGGTTTCCTTGGGGGACGTCAGGCGGCGGTGGAGTTCCGCGCGGCCGGTGTCGGTGAGGTGGAGTACCTGGCGGGTGGGGGCGCCCACGCCCGGGGTCTCCTGTCGTTCGATGTGGCCCGCCTCGCGCAGCCGGTTGAGCGCCGGGTAGAGGGCGCCGTCGCTCACCGGGCGGTTGTGGCCGATCAGGTCGGAGACGACCTGCCGTAGCTCGTACGCGTGCATGGGGCGTTCTGCCAGGAATCCGAGGATCGCGAGGGTCAGCACAGGTCTCCTTCCGCGCGGGGTTCGAGTGTATCTCTTTTCGAGTGACTCTAATCGAGGTACTGTGCGGTCGTTCATCCGTGCCGTCGGAAGGTTTCGGTCGTGTCCACCGCCGCTCTCTCCCCTGCCGCGACCCGTCGGACACTGCTCTCGCTCGGCGTCCCCGTCTACGTCGAGCTGCTCTCCGGCGTCGTCGCCGGCGTCATCGACACCGTCTGGGTCGCCCGCCTCGGCGGGGCCGCCGTGGGGGCGGTGGCCGTGGCGACGACCCTGGAGAACGTGCTTCTCGGCGTGATCCTCATGGCCAACGTCGGGGGCACGGTCCTCATCGCCGACGCCCTCGGCGGCGGTCGGCGGGCCGACGTGTCCGCGGTCGTGCGGGCCGTCGGGGTGCTGTGGCTGGTGATCGCCCCGGTCGTCGGCGTCGGCGGGTTTCTGCTGCGTGAGCCCGTCGCCCGGCTTCTCGCCGGGGGCGAGGGCGAGGTGTTCCGGCTGACCGTGGAGTTCTTCGCCGTCGCCTTCCCCGGGACGGCCGTCTTCTTCGCGCAGAACGCCGTCGACGGCATCTTCAAGGGCACGGGTGACACCAGGACCCCGATGCGGACCGCGATCCTCGCCAACGTCCTCATCCTGGTCCTCGACCCGCTGCTCATCTACGGGATCGGGCCGCTGCCCCGCATGGGCGTGCAGGGCGCGGCCCTCGGGATGCTCGCCGGCCGGGCCGTCGCCCTGGGCGTCAGCCTCACTCTGCTGCGGCGCCGGCGGCTCACCGCCGATACCGGCGCCCCCGCTGCCCTCCGCCTGCCCGCCGCCCTGCGCGGCGTGCTGCGTACCGGGCTTCCCGCCTCCGGGGACTTCGTCCTGCGCATGGGCGTCAGCGCGGTCCTCGTCGGCATCGTGGCCCGGTTCGGGGAGGATCCGCTCGCGGCGTACGGCATCGGGATCAAGGCGATGTTCTTCGTCACCATGGCCTTCTACGCGGTCCGGCAGGCGAGCGGCATCCTCACCGCCCGCGCCCGGGGCGCCGGGCAGGCGGCGGAGGTCATGATCGGGCGGCAGAGCGTCCTGCTGGCCACCCTGGTCGGCGCCGGGGCCGGTCTCCTCCTCGCGGTCGGGGGCCGCGGGCTCATGGGGCTCTTCAGCGACTCCCCGGGAGTCGTCGGCTCCGGTGCGGTGCTGCTGGTCCACCTCTTCCCGTACCTGCTGCTCCTGGCGGGGGTGGTGGGGCTCGGCGGGGTGTTCACGGGCGGGGGGCGCGCGCGGTCGCTTTTCTGGGTGACCCTGGTGGGGGCGGTGGTCCAGATACCCCTGGCCCTGGGGCTGAGCGCCATCCCGGCGCTGGGCGTGGAGGGGGTGTGGCTGTCGATGAGCATCGGTGCCGCGGCCCAGTACGTCATGTCGTACGCGCTGTTCAGGCTGTACTTTCCGGCGAGGTCCTGACCGTCTGCCCCCTGTGCCGTCAGCCCGTGCCGGCGGGCGTCCTGCGGGTGGCGGGTCCGTTCCCGTCCTGCGCTTCCTCGTTCTGCTGCCCCTCGCGGTGTCTGCGGATCCGCTGCTTCGCCCTGCTCTGCAGGCGGGTCGCCTCCTTGCGGAGGGTGGGCAGCACCCGCATGAGCGCCTCGCCCGGGCAGTTCGTCTCGTACCCGTCGATGTGGCCGAAGACCGTGGGCATCCTGACGGTGGCGTCCTTCGGGAACCGGCTGCTGTCGTTCGTCGAGACGAGCCGGGCGAGGTCGGCGGGGGCCGCGCCGGTGAGCCCGAGTTTCCAGGCGATGAGCATCTCCAGGGACGTCCGCAGCGGCTTGGGCACCGGCGCGCCCTCCGTGTACGTGCCGATCGCGGCGATGCCGGTGGTGCCCCTGTTGAGGCCCACGGTGTGGGCTCCGACCACCGGGCGGTCCGCGCCGCCTATCCGGCCCTCGAAGATCGTGCCGCACTTGTCGACGAGGAAGTTGTAGCCGATGTCGCCCCAGTCCTTGGCCACGGCGTGCGTCGCGTACATGTCGCGGACGAGGTACGGGCTGTCCGCGCAGTCGTAGCTGTTGGCGTGGCCGGTGTGGTGGAGGACCACGGCCCGCACGGCGTCCGCGTAGCGCGGCTTCTGGTCGAGGAGGCGCGGATCGGCGCCCCACTGCCCGCGG
>NZ_JACBXC010000686.1 GCF_013870535.1 Streptomyces phytophilus
GGCCGAGTCCCAGCCGTGCCCCGCCGCCTCGCCGTCCGGGGTGCCGACGGGGAAGGCGACCTCGGCGACCGCCTTGCGCACGCCCGGCACCGCGGCCACCTTCTCCGTCAGCGACTCGGGGATCCAGGCCCGTTCGGCGATGGCCTTGGCCTTGTGCTTGGTCTTGCCGTTGCCCTTCCGGACGGTCTTGTGCACGTACTGGTCGCCGGCCACGACCACCGGGGTGCCCGCGTAGCGTTCGGGGTCCACGTGGCCGCGCAGCCCGGTCTCCAGCAGCATCCCGCAGGCGCTCACCAGGGCGGCGGCGCAGAACAGGGAGACGAAGGCGCCGGCGAAGGCGGCCTTGCGGTGCCGCAGGGTCTTCAGGGAGAACGACAGCAGGGCCATCACTTCCACGCTCCCAGCCGGGTCATCCGCTCGGCGACCTGCTCGGCGGTGGGGTTCCGCGTCTCGTCCACGATCCGGCCGTCGGCGAGGAACAGCACCGTGTCGGCGTAGGAGGCGGCCACCGGGTCGTGGGTCACCATCACCACGGTCTGGCCGAGCGAGTCGACCGTCTCGCGCAGCAGGTTCAGCACCTCGCGGGCCGTCATCGTGTCCAGCGCCCCGGTCGGCTCGTCGCCGAAGATCACCTCCGGTCGAGTGGCCAGGGCGCGGGCGAGCGCCACCCGCTGCTGCTGGCCGCCGGAGAGCTGGGCGGGCCGCCGGTCCGTACGCCCGGCCAGGCCGACCCGGTCCACGATCTCCCGCAGCCGCGCCTGGTCGGTGCGGGTACCGGAGAGCCGCAGCGGCAGGGTGATGTTCTCCAGCACGGTGAGCGAGGGGATCAGGTTGAACGCCTGGAAGACGAAGCCGACGCGCTGCCGCCGCAGTTCGGTGAGCTTCGTCTCGTTCATCCGGGTCAGGTCGGTGCCGCCGAGCCGTACGGTGCCCGAGGTGGGGCTGTCCAGTCCGGCCGCGCAGTGCAGGAACGTGCTCTTGCCCGAACCCGAGGGACCCATCACCGCGGTGAAGCTGCGCCGCGGGATGGCCACGGACACCTCGCGCAGTGCCGCCACCGCCCCCTGCCCCTTGCCGTAGACCTTGCTGACCGCTTCCCACTGCACTGTGTCCGCCATGGGTACGAGCCTGCCGCCCGGCGCGGACCCCTCCCACCGACGCCGTCACGCATGCGGCATGACGTCGTCATGATCCGGACACTGCTATACCTGACAGGGTGATATCGGTACTGCTGGCAGAGGACCAGCACGTGATCAGGCGGGCGCTGTCCGCCCTGCTCGACCTCGAACCGGACCTGGAGGTCGTCGCGTCGGTGGACAGCGGCGCGGCGGCCGTGGACGCGGCCCGGGTCTACCGCCCCGACGTGGCCGTCCTGGACATCGACATGCCCGGCGAGCTGGACGGCCTCGCGGCGGCGGCCCGGCTGCACGACGAACTCCCGGACAGCCGGGTGCTGATGCTCACCGCGTACGGCAAGCCGGGGCATCTGCGCCGGGCACTCGCCGCCCGCGTGCACGGCTTCGTGCTGAAGACCGCACCCCCGGACGAACTCCTCGCCGCCATCCGCAAGCTGGCGGCCGGGGAGCGGGTACTCGACCCCGCGCTGGCGGTGGCCGCCTGGGACCTGGCGGACAACCCCCTCACGGAGCGGGAGGCGGAGGTGCTGAGGCAGGTCGCCGGCGGCGCCGAGCCGACCGAGATCGCGGGCAGGCTGCATCTGACGGCGGGCACGGTACGGAACTACCTCACCGGCATCGTCGCCAAGCTCGGCGCCCGCAACCGCACGGACGCGGTGCGGATCGCCACGGAGGCCGGCTGGATATAGCGGGCGTACGCGGACGTATCCTCAACGCCCGCCCGGCACCCACGCGGACAGTTCGAACCAGCCGTCCGCCGCCCCCGCCGTCAGCGTCCCGTCGAGTGCCGCCAGCCGCGTGGTGAGGTTGCCGAGCCCGGAGGAGTCCCGCCTGCCGCCGGTCCCGCGGACGCCGTCGTTGCGTACCCGCAGCCGGACCCCGCCGTCCTCCGCGGCCGTGGAGATCTCCGCCGCCCGCGCGTCGCTGTGCCGCAGCACGTTGGTCACCGCCTCCCGCAGCACCGCGCTGAGAGCCGTCTCCGCACCGGCGGGCAGCCCGTCGTGGGCGAGCGAGACCTCGGCCCCGATGCCGGCCGCGGCCAGCACGGAGCGGGCCGAGCCGGCCTCCGTGTCCAGCGGCATCCGGCCCACGCCACCCGCCGCGGACCGCAGGTCGGCCTCGCCCCGCTCGGCCATCACCAGGATGTCCCGCAGCTCGCCCCGGGCCTGCTCCGGCGGCAGCCGGCGGGTCAGTTCACAGGTCAGGAGGATGGCGGCGAGGCTGTGGCCGAGGAGGTCGTGCAGGTCCCGGGCGGCCCTGAGCCGCTCCTCGACCACCGCCGCACGGGCCAGCCGCCGCTGTGCGGCCTGCAGTTCCTGCACGATCCCCGGCAGCCGCAGCAGCCCGTGGACGACCAGACCGGTGACCAGCGTGCTGAGCGTGTAGTTGAGGGTCAGCGCGGGTGACAGCCCCAGCCGTACGCCGATGACGGCGACGCTCCCCATGACCGCGCCCACGAGCGGCCAGGCCACGGCCCAGGGCAGCGCGAGCAGCACCGGCCCGGCGAGGAAGCCCGCCGTGCCCAGCCAGGCCCGGCCGAACGCGAACATCGGCAGATAGGTGAGCAGCGCCATCAGGGCCAGGTGCACCGGATGCCTGCCGTGTACCGACCGCAGGTGCAGGGTGACGACCAGGGCCAGCAGGGCGGCGGCGGGCAGCACCTGATCGCCGGACACGAGCAGCAGCGCTTTGAGCGAGAAGCCGGCCAGGACGGCCGCGAGCACGGCGAGGGACAGCCGGTACGCCCATCGCCGGCGGCCCTCGTCCGGCGCCGGCGGGCGTCTGGCTTCGGGCAGCACGGCCCGTACCTCCCGGCGGCCCTCGGGGGTCAGGGCGGTGGTGAGGCTGCCGCCGGCGGCGGCGATCCGCTCGGGCAGGCCGCCCAGGACGTCCTCCTCCGCGGTGGTGGTGTCGTCGCTCACCACCGCCAGCCACACCCGGCCCGGCTCGCCGCCGGTCTCGATCAGGCAGCGGGTGGCGGTCCCGCGACCGATCAGGGCGGTGACGGCCTCCCGCAGCACCCCGCCCAGCAGCGCGCCCGCGGGGCCGAGCGGCTCGGTGTGCCCGGTGCGTACCTCGGTGGCGACG
>NZ_JACBXC010000687.1 GCF_013870535.1 Streptomyces phytophilus
GGCCGGGGGCAGCAGTCCTGGGTCATCGCGGCCATGGAGTGGGCCACCGAGCAGGGCGCCGAGGTCGCGAACCTCAGCCTCGGCGCGCAGCCGGGGAAGGGCGACGACCCGGTCGCCCTCGCGCTGGACCGGCTCACCGCGGAGACCGGCACCCTCTTCGTCGCCGCGGCCGGCAACGCGGGCCCGTTCGGCGGCTCCATCCAGTCACCCGGCATCGCGGACAGCGCCCTGACCGTCGGTGCCGCGGTCCGCACCGGCAAGACGGCGCACTTCTCCAGCGTCGGGCCGACCCCCGGCACCTTCCGCGCCAAGCCCGACCTCATCGCGCCGGGCCGGGAGATCACCGGCGCCCGCTCCGGCGGCGGCACGGCCGATCCGTACACGATGATGGAGGGCACCTCGCAGGCCGCGCCGCAGGTCGCCGGGGCCGCCGCGGTGCTGCTGGAGAAGCACCCCGACTGGAGCTGGGAGCGGCTGAAGACCGCGCTCATGACCACCGCGGACGGGGAGGCGGACAAGACCCAGTCGCAGTACACCGGCGCGGGCGTGCTCGACCTGCCCGGCGCCGTCTCAGACACCCTCGAATTCGACCGCGGCAACGTCGACTTCGGCTACCTGCGCTACCTCGAGAGCACCGAGCCGCGGACGGTGGAGTTCTCCGTCACCAACAACGGCACCGAACCCGAGGAGCTGGACCTCTCCGACAACGCCCGCGACGTGTACGGCGACGAGGCCCCCGCCGACCTGCTGAGCCTCAGCCCCGCCCGGGTCACCGTGGCGCCGGGCGGGAAGCGGACCATCACGGCCACCCTCGACCCCGCCGCGGCGCAGCCGCGCGTCTACGCCGGCGGGGTCGTCGTCGGGCGCGCGGGCCACGACACCGTCACCCTCCCGTTCAACGCCTACCTCGAACCGCCCCGGTACGATATCCGGCTGACCGTGCTCGACCGGCACGGCGAACCCTGGGCCGGCGGCACCGTGTGGCTCGCCAACATGAAGGACTACCGCCCGGTGACCGGCGGCGGCTCCCAGGCCGTGCAGCTGGACGGGAACGGGCAGGGCACGGCCCGGCTGATGCCCGGTCCGCTCAGCGTGATGGCGAAGGTCGAGACCCCGGCGCGGGACGGCTCCCCGGCCACGGTCGCGTTCGCCGGCTCGCCCGAGGTGATGCTCGACGGCGACATGGAGTACACCATCGACGCCCGGAAGGCGAAGCAGCTGCGCCCCGCGCGGGTCGCGGGCGAGGAGACCGAGGTCGGGCACGTCTCCATCCACTACCAGCGCGGCGACGCCGCCAGGGACTCGGGCATCGGCGACGGCATCTACGCCGACGGCGACGAGGTCGCCGACGGGCGGGTGTTCCTCCAACCGACCGGCCCGGTCGACAGCGGCACCGTGGCGTTCGAGACCCGCTGGCGGCTGGAGGCGGCGGGCCCTGCCCGCGGCCGGCAGGCGGACCTGTACGAACTCGTGCTCGGCGGCGAGAAGGTCGCCGACCCGCCGGTCTACGACGTCTCGCGCGCCGAGGCCCGGCGCCTCGCCCGGCTGACGCCCGACTACCGCTCGCTGCACGGCCGCCCCGACCAGTACGTCGAGACCCGCTTCACCTACACCGACCGGATCCATGCCTCGTACGCCATGAGCGAGCCGCTGGACGTGCCGCAGCGCAGGACCGAACTGGTCACCGCGGGGCCGGAGGTGCGCTGGAGCCACTGCGTGGTGGCCCCGCCGGCGCAGATCTCGCTCTGCGACAGGATGACGTCGTACGAGCACGGGGAGCGCCGCTCGCCCGCGTGGTTCCGCGGGGTGGCACCGGCGGTGGTCGCCGGCAACCACTACGGCAGCAGCCTGTCCGTACCCGCCGACCTCAGCGACGGCGAGCACAGCGGGCAGGAGCCGACCGACGGCGCGTTCGGCGACGAGAGCCTGCGGTTGTACCGCAACGGCACCGAGGTGCAGGCGCGCCAGCCCGGCAGCTCGTACTTCGACCTGCCGCCGGAGCCGGCGACCTTCCGCCTGGAGCACACCGCGAACCCGGACACCGCCCGGCTGCCGATCGGCAGCAGGACGCGGACCAGTTGGACGTTCCCCTCCCGGGGGCCGGAGCCCGGCAAGTCGGCCACCCATCCGCGGCTGCTCACCGTCGACTACCGGCCGCCGACCCGCGACGACGGCTCCCTGCGCGCCGGCGTGCCGCTGGTGCTGGAGGCCCGGCTGGTGTCCTCGGAGACCCCGGGCGACTGGCGCATGGAGAAGGGCACGCTGCGGCTGTGGGTGTCCACCGACGCCGGTGAGCGCTGGCACCGCATGCTGGCCGTGCCCATGCCGGACGGGTCCGTCGCGGCCGTGGCCCCCTGGGCGCGGCTGCGCGCGGGGGACTCCGTCTCCGTACGGGTCGAGGGCTCGGCCGCCGAAGGCCGGACCGTCGATCAGACCATCGTCGACGCCTACCCGGTGCGCTGAGGCGCACCGGGGGCGGCGACGGTGGCGGGGGCCGCTGCGTGACCGGCGGGCGCAGCGGCCCCCGACCCCGCCGAGACCCCCGACCCCGCCGAGGCGATGCGCAGGGCCCGCACCAGGTCGCGGTAGAGCGAGTCGGCGGCCAGCAGTTCCTCGTGCGTGCCGCGGGCGCGGATCCGGCCGGCCTCCATCACCACGATGGTGTCCGCGTCGATCACCGTCGACAGCCGGTGGGCGATGGTGACGACGGCGCCGGCCCGCGCCCGGGTGCGTATGCACTCGTGGACCGCGGCCTCGGTGAGCGCGTCGAGCTGGGCGGTGGCCTCGTCCAGCAGCAGCACGTCGGGCTCGCGCAGCAGCGCGCGGGCCAGCGCGATGCGCTGGCGCTCGCCGCCGGAGACGGCGGTCGAGGACAGCTCGGTGTCCAGCCCGTCGTCGAGGCCGTCGACCTTTTCGGCGAGCCGCACGTCGCGCAGCACCCGGCGCAGCTCCTCCTCTCCGGCGTCGGGGCGTGAGAACAGCAGGTTGTCCCGGATGGTGCCGGGGACGACGGGGGTGTCCTGCTCCACGTACGCCAGCCGGGCACGGATCGCGGGGTGGCTCAGCTCGCGGTACGGCCGCCCGTCGAGCGCGAGTTCACCCTCCTGGGGCTCCAGGAAGCGCAGGACCAGCGACAGGAGCGTCGTCTTGCCGGCGCCGGAAGGGCCCACGATGGCCGTGTGCCCGCGGCGCGGGACGGCGAGGTCGATGCCGCGCACCGCG
>NZ_JACBXC010000688.1 GCF_013870535.1 Streptomyces phytophilus
CTGGCCGGCCGACTGCAGAGCATGGGCGTACGCACCTGGCTGCCGAGCACCCGCACCGCCGCGTCCGTGACCTCGGCGCCGTCGCCCAGTGCCTTGCCGGTGCCGCGCAGCAGCGTCCCGTACAGCGGGCCGGAGGCGCCGCCGACCTTCGAGATCAACTGCCGCCCCGCGAGCACGAGCACCGCTCCCGGCGTCTCGGGCGGCGCCTCCTCCAGGGCCGCCCGCACGGCGGTGAAGCCGCGCTTGAGGTTGGCGCCGTGGTCGGCGTCGCCGATCGCCGAGTCCAGCTCGGTGAGCCGGTCGGCCTCCCCGTCGACCGCCGCCGCCGCGGTGAGCATCCAGCGGCGGAAGAATTCCGCGTCGAGCACGTCCCGCATCCCTTCTCGTACCTGCCTGTCAGGACCCCTGCGGACCCTCCGCCAGGAAGCCGTCCCGCGATCCCGCGGGACGGCCCCGGCAGGACCTCGGCCTCACAGCCCCCAGCGCAGCCCCGGCGTGCGCACCGGCGCGTCCCAGAGCCGCAGCAGCTCGTCGTCCGCCTGGCACAGGGTGACCGAGCACCCCGCCATGTCCAGCGACGTCACGTAGTTCCCGACGAGCGTACGGGCCACCGACACGCCGCGCTCCGTCAGTGCCCGCTGCACCTCCGCGTTGAAGCCGTACAGCTCGATGAGCGGGGTGGCGCCCATGCCGTTGACCAGCGCCAGCACGGGACCGGACGGCCGCAGGTCCGCCAGCACCGCGTCCACCGACACGTCCGCGATCTCGTGCGACGTCATCATCGGGCGCCGCTCGCGGCCCGGCTCGCCGTGGATGCCGATGCCCAGCTCCAGCTCGCCGTCCGGCAGGTCGAACGTGGGGCTGCCCTTGGCCGGCGTCGTGCACGCGCTCAGCGCGACGCCGAAGCTGCGCGAGGACTCCACGACCTTGCGGGCCAGCGCCTCCACCCGCTCCAGCGGCGCACCCTCCTCGGCGGCGGCCCCGGCGATCTTCTCCACGAACAGCGTCGCGCCGACGCCGCGGCGGCCCGCCGTGTAGAGGCTGTCGGTCACCGCCACGTCGTCGTCGACGAGCACCTTGGCGACCTGGATGCCCTCGTCCTGGGCGAGGTCGGCGGCCATGTCGAAGTTCAGCACGTCGCCGGTGTAGTTCTTCACGATGAACAGCACGCCCCGGCCGGCGTCCACGGCCGCCGCGGCCCGCGTCATCTGGTCCGGTACGGGCGAGGTGAAGATCTCGCCGGCGCACGCGGCGTCCAGCATCCCGCGGCCGACGAAGCCGCCGTGCAGCGGCTCGTGCCCGGAGCCGCCGCCGGAGACCAGGCCGACCTTGTCGGTGACCGGCGCGTCGCGCCGCACCACCACCCGGTTCTCGACGTCCACGCTCAGGTCCGGGTGGGCGGCGGCCATGCCGCGCAGGGCGTCCGGCACCACGGTCTCCGGCACGTTGATGAGCATTCGCATGGGGTACCTCCGGTGGCGTTCGCGCCCGGTGACGATCGGTTCTGGCTTGCCCAGTATCACGGCAGCGGCGGTCCCGGTCACTCCCTGGGCAGGCGTCGGAGGTACCCCCGTACGGGAGGTTTCGCGTCGATCGCCCGAACGGACGCTCGCCGGTGCGGCCCGCTTGCGCATGCGTGTTCGGCACCTAGACTCTGCGGCCACCGTCCGGCCCGTACGACACCCGTCCCGCATCCGTCCCACGCTCGTTCCACCGGAATTCACCTGAGGTGCACCTTGCCGAGGAAGAACCTGACAGCGAACCGGACAAGCCTGACCCACCGCGTCCGCTACGCCGCGCGCCACCCGGACCGGGTCCCCCGCTACCTCGCCCGCGCCGGCCGCGACGCCTGGCTGCGCCTGCGCCACCCCCGCGACCACGTCGCGTACTACCGCGCCGTGATGCGCTCCGACTCCGCCGCCGACCCGGAGGCGGCCGTCGGCAGCAGGACGCACGACCGCTGGCTGGCGCTGGGCAAGATGCAGTTCGACTACCTCGTGGAGCACGGGCTGCGGCCCGGGGACCGCATGCTGGAGATCGGCTGCGGCAACCTGCGCGCCGGCTGGCGCTTCATCGACTACCTGGAGCGCGGCCGCTACTACGGGCTCGACATCTCCCCGGACATCCTCTTCGCCGCCCAGGACACCGTCGTGCGGCACGGACTGCAGGACAAGCTGCCGCGCCTCACGCCCGTACGGGACCTCACCTTCGCCTTCCTCCCGGACGGCCACTTCCGCGTCGTCCACGCGCACAGCGTCTTCTCCCACTCCCCGCCGCACGTCATCGACGAATGCCTCGCGCACGTCGGCCGCGTGCTGCGGCCCGACGGCTGGTTCGACTTCACCTTCGACCGTACGGAGACGGCGGAGCACCACGTGCTGCGCGAGGACTTCTACTACCGCACCGAGACCCTGGTGGCGCTGGCGGAGAAGCACGGCCTGCGGGCGGAGTTCATGGCCGACTGGGAGAAGCTGCCGCACGGCCAGTCCAAGATCCGCGTACGCCTCCCCGCCGACTCCTGACCCCGGACGCCCCCGGCGCCCGTACGAACCGGACGGCGACCCGGGCTCCGGCGTGCGCGCCCGGCAGGTGACAATGGACCCGGCGCACGGTGGGCGCCCGCGCGCCGTTGGGGAGGGGTCCGTATGGGCGTGCCCGAAGGGGAGCCGGATCCGGGGCTGTTCGGGCCCGCGTCCGTGACCTGGCAACTGCACAGCGACCCGGTGATGTGGATCGGCGGCGTCCGCGCGCTCTACCTCCAGGCCCTGCACCCGCGCGCCGTCCGCGGCGTCATGCAGAACTCCGACTTCCGCGCCGACGCCTGGGGCCGGCTCATGCGCACCGCCGCCTTCGTCGGCACCGTCACCTACGCCGCCACCCCCGCCGCGGAGCGCGCCGGCGCACGCGTCCGCGGCATCCACCGCCGCCTGCGCGCCGTCGACCCCGCCACCGGCGACCGCTACCGCGTCGACGAACCCGCGCTGCTGCTCTGGGTGCACTGCGCCGAGGTCGACTCCTACCTCCACGTCGCCCGCCGCTCCGGCCTGACGATCCCCGACGCGTACGCCGACGCCTACATACGCGAACAGCGCACCGCCGCCCGCCTCGTCGGCCTCGAACCGGCCGCCGTCCCCGGCGGCGCCGCCGCCCTCGCCGCGTACTTCGCACGGGTGAACCCGGAGCTGGCCGCCACCCCCGAATCCGCCGACGTCGACGCC
>NZ_JACBXC010000689.1 GCF_013870535.1 Streptomyces phytophilus
GCTGCACCATCTGCTCACCGACCACCTCGGAGGCTCCTGACGATGGCGACCACCACGACCCACCCGCCCCGCACCATCGTGCTCGTCGGGCACGGCATGGTCGGGCAGCGCTTCCTCGAAGCCCTCGCCGAGCACCGCGTCACCGGCACCGACCGCGTCGTCGTCTTCTGCGAGGAGCCCCGCCCCGCCTACGACCGCATGCACCTCACCTCCTACTTCTCCGGCACCTCGCCCGACGGGCTCTCCGTCACCCCCGCGGGCTTCATGGCGGAGCACGGCATCGAACTCCACGTCGGCGACCCCGCCGTCGCCGTCGACCGGGCCGCGCGCACCGTCACCTCCGCCGCCGGCCGCACCGTCGCGTACGACGTGCTGGTGCTGGCCACCGGCTCGTACCCGTTCGTCCCGCCGGTCCCCGGCAACGACGCCCGCGGCTGCTTCGTCTACCGCACGGTCGAGGACGTCCTGGCCATCGAGGCGTACGCGCAGGATGCGACGGCCGGCGTCGTCGTCGGCGGCGGGCTGCTCGGGCTGGAGGCGGCGGGCGCGCTCCAGGGGCTGGGGCTGCGGACGCACATCGTGGAGTTCGCGCCCCGGCTGATGCCCGTCCAGGTCGACGAGGGCGGCGGTGCCGCCCTGCGCCGCACCATCGGCGACCTGGGGCTCGACGTGCACACCGGCGTCGCGGGCAAGGAGATCCGCACCGGCGCCGGGGGCGCGGTGGCGGGGATGGAGCTGTCGGACGGCTCGGCCGTGGCCGCGGACCTCGTCGTCTTCTCCGCCGGGGTACGCCCGCGGGACGGACTCGCGCGCGACGCGGGCCTGGCCGTCGGCGAGCGCGGCGGCGTCGCCGTGGACGAGCGGTGCCGTACCTCGGACCCCGCGGTCTTCGCCATCGGGGAGTGCGCGCAGGCCGCGGACGGCCGGGTGTACGGGCTGGTGGCGCCCGGGTACGAGATGGCGGAGACCGCCGCCGCCGTGATCGCGGCCCGGCCGGCCCCCGCCCCCGCCCCTGCCCCTGCCGCAGCCGCGGCGCCCAAGACCTTCACCGGTGCCGACACCTCCACCAAGCTCAAGCTCCTCGGCGTCGGCGTCGCCTCCTTCGGCGACGCCCTCGGCGCCGCCGACGGCTGCCTCGACGTCGTCTACTCCGACTCCCGCGCCGGCCTGTACAAGAAGCTCGTCGTCGCCCGCGACGGCACCCTCCTCGGCGGCGTCCTCGTCGGCGACACCGACGCGTACGGCGTGCTCCGCCCGCTCACCGGCAGCGTGCCGCCCGTACCGCCCGAGCAACTGGTGCTGCCCCCGGGCGCCGGCGCCCCCGCCGCCCTCGGGCCGGCCGCCCTCCCCGACGACGCCGTCGTGTGCAACTGCCACAACGTCTCCAAGGCCGCCGTCCGCGGCGCCGTCGCCGACCACGGCTGCACCACGGTGCGCGAGGTGGAGAAGTGCACGCGCGCGGGCTCCGGCTGCGGCTCGTGCGAGAAGGTCCTCACCGCGCTCGTCAACGACGAGCTGGCGGCCCGCGGCGTCGCCGTCGACACGGGCCTGTGCCGCTGCTTCGCCCACACCAGGACCGAGCTGTACGAGATCGTCCGCGTCAAGCGCATCAGCTCGTACGTCCGCCTCCTCGACGAGCACGGCCGCGAGGAGGCCCGCAGCGGCGACGGCTGCGAGGTCTGCAAGCCCGCCGTCGCCTCGATCCTCGCCTCCCTCGCGCCCGTCATCGGCGCCGCCGGGTACGTGCTCGACGGCGAGCAGGGCGCCCTCCAGGACACCAACGACCACTTCCTCGCCAACCTCCAGCGCAACGGCTCGTACTCCGTCGTCCCGCGCGTGCCCGGCGGCGAGATCACCCCCGGCAAGCTCATCGTGCTCGGCGAGGTGGCGCGCGACTTCGGGCTCTACACGAAGATCACCGGCGGCCAGCGCATCGACCTCTTCGGCGCCCGCGTCGACCAGCTCCCGGCCATCTGGGCCCGCCTGGTCGACGCCGGGTTCGAGTCGGGGCACGCCTACGGCAAGGCGCTGCGCACCGTGAAGTCCTGCGTCGGGTCGACCTGGTGCCGCTACGGCGTGCAGGACAGCGTCCGCATGGCCATCGACCTGGAGCTGCGCTACCGCGGGCTGCGCTCGCCGCACAAGCTGAAGGCCGCCGTCTCCGGCTGCTCGCGGGAGTGCGCCGAGGCGCAGAGCAAGGACTTCGGCATCATCGCCACCGCCGCCGGCTGGAACCTGTACGTCTGCGGCAACGGCGGCGCCACCCCCCGCCACGCCGACCTGCTCGCCCAGGACCTCGCCGACGACGAGCTGATACGGCTCGTCGACCGGTTCCTGATGTTCTACATCCGCACCGCCGACCGGCTGGAGCGCACCTCCGTCTGGCTGGAGCGGCTGGAGGGCGGCCTCGGCCACCTGAAGGACGTCGTCGTCGGCGACTCGCTCGGCATCGCCGCCGAGCTGGAGGAGCAGATGGCCGCGCACGTCGCGCACTACCGCGACGAGTGGGCCGCCACCCTCGCCGACCCGGAGCGCCTCGCCCGCTTCGTCTCGTTCGTCAACGCGCCGGGCGTGCCGGACCCCACCGTGCGGTTCGTCCCCGAGCGCGACCAGGTCAAGCCCGACCTCACCCTGCTGTCAGGACCCGCCATCCCGGTGCGCGGGACGCTGGAAGGAGCCCCCGCATGACCACGACGGTGTACGCCCCGGCCCGTACCGTGCTGCGCGTCGAGATCCGCACCGCGGCCGGCTGGCACCCCGTGTGCGGCCTCGACCTCCTCAGCCATGGCCGCGGCGTCGCCGCGCTGCTCCCGGACGGCACGCAGGCCGCCGTCTTCCTCGGCCGCACCGGCGACGTCTACGCGATCGGCAACCGCGACCCGTTCACCGGGGCGTACGTGCTGTCGCGGGGGCTGCTGGGGTCGGCGCCCTCCGCCCAGGGGAGCCGGCCGTTCGTGGCGTCGCCGCTGCTGAAGCAGCGCTTCGACCTGGCGACGGGGCGCTGCCTGGACGACGAGGAGGTGGCGGTGCCGGCCTACCGGGTGCGGGTCGCGGAGGTGGCGGCGTAGCGGAGGGTACGGACCGGGCGCCCGGCCCGTACCGCCGGCACCCTCGCGCGGCGCCCCGGCTACCGTTCCGTGCATGGGGTACACCGACGCCGACCTCGAACGCTGGGCCCCCGAGCCCGACAAGCGCCCCGGCCGCACCGCCTTCCA
>NZ_JACBXC010000069.1 GCF_013870535.1 Streptomyces phytophilus
GTCTTCGCGTTGCTGGCGATGCCATAGACGAACTGCAGGAACTCGGCGCTCTCGGATGCGGGACGCCACCGCGTGGGGCGCCAGGCGCGCCGACCACGGCTCGTGGTCGGCGCCGAGCGCCACCTCGGCCAGCCGCAGCCGCTGCACGTCGGAGGTGCCCGCCGGCGGTAACACGTGGTACGCGTCGCGCAGATACCGCTCCACGGACATCTCCGGGTAGAGCCCGCACGCCCCGTGTACCTCCATCGCCGTACGCGCCGAGTCGAGCGCGGACTCGACGTTGACCAGCTTGGCGTTCTGCAACTCCGCGTCGCAGGGCAGCCCGCGGTCCAGCAGGTGCGTCGCGTGGTACGCGGCCAGCCGGGCGGTCATCAGCCGCGACTGCATCTCCCCCAGCCGCTGCTTGACCGTGCCCAGCTCCGCCAGCGGCCTGCCGTAGCGGATCTGCCGCGCGGCGAAGGCGGTGGTCTCCTCCACGAGCGCCTGGTGGATGCCGAGGGCGACGGCGGTGAGGTTGGGCCTGCCGTACAGGATGCTGGAGGAGTACGCGACCGAGAGCCCGTCGCCCTCCTGCCCCAGCAGGTTCGACACCGGCACCCGGCAGTTGTCGAAGATCACCTCGCCGAAGCTGAAGCCGTGCAGGCCCATGGAGGGCCGGTGCGGGCCCAGCACGCAGCCGGGCCGGTCGGACTCCACGAGCAGCGCCGAGAGGCCCTTGGAGCCCGCCCCGGTGCGTACGACGACGCCGTGGAGATCACCGACGTGGCTGTTGCCGACGAACACCTTGCGGCCGTTGACGACGTACTCGTCGCCGACGCGCTCCGCGCTCGCCGACATCCCCAGCACATGGCTGCCGGACGTGGGTTCCGTGACGGCTATGGTCGGCATGCACAGGCCGGCGGACACCAGCGGCAGCCACGTCTTCTTCTGCACCGCGCTGCCGAAGTGCACGATCTTCGCCACGCCGAGCTGCGACGCCTGCACCATCGCGCCCATGGCGGCGCTCACGCGCGAAAGTTCCTCGATCACGATCGTTTTGGCGAGGTGCCCCATCTCCATCCCGCCGTACTCCGCCTCGACGGTGACGCCGAGCCAGCCCTGCCGGGCGATGTCCCGGGACAGCTCGAACTGCACGCTCCGCGACTCCTCCATCCCCGCGACACGGGGGCGGACCTCGCGCTCCGCGTAGGTGCGGACCTCCTCCCTGAGACGTATATGACGCTCCGTGAGGAAGTAACCGTCCATCTGAGTCTCGCCTTCTCGCGTGCAGGTGGGGTGAGCAGGTCGGCGTGGGCCTGTGGTGACAGAGGCCGGGTAGGGCCTCCACCCACCGTGAGGATTTATCGCCTTCGCCGCAGTACCCGGAAACGCTCGCTTCCGGGTCGTTCACCTCGCTGTGTGCGCGTCGTCGCGCTCCGCACCCGCCTCTAATGCGCGCTACGGGCCGGTTTGCTCGCCGGTCCGCCGCGGCCGAACGCCCCCGGAACGGCCCCTGGCCGGCCGGCAGCGACCGGCCGGCCAGGGGCCGTCGAGAAGCACGTGGGAAAGGAGGGTTGAGAGAGGGCCGGGAGAGGCCAGGGGGACGGGTGTGGCGGTGTCAGCCGAAGGCCACGGAGAAGCGGCGGTTGGCCAGGCTCGGGTTCTTCGCCCGTACCTCCGCGACCCGCGCCGCGTCCAGCACCGCGGACGCCACACCGGGCGTCTCGCCGGCGGAGGCGGCGATCTGGCCCATGGGATCGATGATGGCGCTCTGCCCGCACGAGACGGGTCCCGTCTGGCCGCAGCCGAGGACGTACACGGTGTTCTCGATCGCCCGGGCCCGCAGCAGCGTGGTCCAGTGGTCCTCCTTGACCGGTCCGGCGACCCAGGCGGCGGGCACGACGACGGCCTCGGCGCCGGCGTCGACCAGGAACCGGGCCATCTCGGGGAAGCGGAGGTCGTAGCAGGTCATGACGCCGACGGTGAGGCCGCCGAGGCGGAAGGTCAACGCCTTGGCGGGCTGCGCCTGGACGCGGTCGGACTCGCGGTAGCCGAAGGCATCGTAGAGGTGCACCTTGCGGTAGACGCCGAACTGCTCGCCCGTGCTGTCCACGGCCAGGACGGTGTTGCTGGGCTTGCCGCCGGCCGCGGCCTCCGTCATCCCGGCGACGATCGCGACGCCGTGCTCCTTGGCCAGCGCGCCGATCGCCGTGGCGAACGGCCCGTCGACCGCCTCGGCCTTGCTCGCCGTCTCGGCCCGCGGGTCGGGGTCGGCGTACATGGAGTTCTCGGGGAGGACGACGAGGTCGGAGCCGCGCGCGGCGGCGGTGGCGACGAGGCCGGCGGCGGCCTCCAGGTTGGCGGCCTTGTCGGTGGTGGCGGCGAACTGGGCGACGGTGGCGAGCATGAGGTGGTGCCTTTCGTGTCGTGGAACGGGTGCCGGCCGGCGGCCCGGTCAGGGGCGGCCGGCCAGCTCGTCGGTCTCGGCGACCGCGGCGGAGAACCCGGCGAGCAGCGCGCCGTGCTGCATGGTCAGCACCAGTTGGTCGGCGCCGTGCGCGAGCGCGAACGCCTTCTCCGCCGCGGACCAGGCCGGCAGCACCCACGGCTTGCCGGCGGCGCGGGCGGCGTCCGCGATGGCGGCGAGGTCGGCGAAGTCCGCCTCGCTGCGGGTGTACGCGCCGCGCGAGCGGCGCATCGACAGGTCGCTGGGGCCGACGAACACCCCGTCGACCACCGGCAGGCCGAGGATCTTCTCGATCTCCTCGATGGCCCCGGCGTCCTCGATCATCGGGTAGACCCGGGTCTCGCGGTCCTGGCGGGCGATCCAGTCGTCGTCGAACCCGCCGTAGCCCGCGGTCCTGCCGCCCGCGAAGCTGCGGTCGCCCAGCGGGGGGAACTTGCCGTACGAGCAGACCTCGGCGGCGTGCGCCGCGCTCTCCACGTGCGGCACGACCACGGCGGTGGCGCCGAAGTCCAGCGCCTGCTGGATCGGGCCGCGTTCGGGGCCGAGGACCTTGGCGAGCACGTCGAGGTCGAGCCGGCGCAGGAACGGGATGAAGCGTTCCAGGTCGGCGAGGTCGAAGGCGCCGTGCTCGATGTCGAGCACCACGGCGCCGTACCCGGCGGCGGCCACGATCTCGGCGGTGGCGAAACCCGGGTCGGACAGCCAGGCGGCGTAGGCGCGCCGGCGGTCGGTCGTGCGCGGGGGCATGAGCCTCCTCGGGATGAGGTATACACTGCGTATACACATGGAGCTACAGAGGGCGGGGAGCGTGTCAGTCGACGAGGGCGGCCGTGCGGTGACGGCGCGGGCGCGGGCGTACGAGTGGGTCAGGGAGGCCGTCCTGCTGGGGCGTTACCCGGAGGGCTCGTTCCTGGAGGAGAAGGTCCTGTCCGAGGCTGCGGGGGTGTCGCGGACGCCGGTGCGCGAGGCGCTGCACCGGCTGGCCGCCGAGGGGTACCTCGACCTGCTGCCGCGGCGCGGCGCGCAGGTCCGCCGCGTCACCGTGGCCGAGATGATCGAGACGTACGAGATGCGCCAGGTGCTGGAGATACACGGCTTCCGCACCCTGTGCGAGAAGCGGCTGGAGATCCCCGCCCGGCAGGCCGAACTGCTGGAGCGGATGGGGGACGCGGACCTGCTGGCGCGCTGCCGCACCGGCGACCGCGAGGCGATCGCCGAGCACGGCAAGCTCGACTTCCAGTTCCACTTCGGCTTCGTCCAGGCCACCGGCAACACCGTGCTCACCGACCTGTTCCGCAGCCTCCGGCCGCGGCACCAGCGCATCGGGGTCTCGGCCATAACGATCCGCCCCGAGCGGCTGCCGCTCATCATGCGCGAGCACACCGCGCTGCTCGACTCCCTCGGCGGGTACGAGTTCGAGACCGCGGCCCGGACGATCCGCACCCACCTGAACCCCGACCAGACGGTGGTCGCGAACCTGAGGTGACCGGCGGGAGCGGTGCGCGGCGCTCACGCCGCCGCCATCTCGCGCCACAGCCGCCGCCGCTCCGCCTGCTGGACCGGGTCCGGCACGGGTGCGGCGGCGACGAGCCGCTTGGTGTACTCCGTACGCGGGTTGGTCAGCACCTCGCGCGCCGGGCCGTGCTCCACGAGCCGGCCGTTCTGCAGCACCGCGACCTCGTGCGCGAGGAGTTCGACGACGCCGAGGTCGTGGCTGATGAACAGGCACGCGAAGCCGAGCCGGTCCTGCAGCTCCCTGAACAGCCGCAGCACGGTGGCCTGGACGGACACGTCCAGCGCCGAGGTCGGCTCGTCGGCGATCAGCAGCTCCGGCTCCAGCGCCAGCGCGCGGGCGATGCCGACGCGCTGGCGCTGGCCGCCGGACAGCTCGTGCGGGAACCGGCCCGCCCAGTGCGCCGGCAGCTCGACCTGCTCCAGCAGCTCCGCCACCCGGGCGTGGGCGGCGGCGCGGTCGGCGCGGCGGTTGACGAGCAGCGGCGCGGCGATCGAGTCGCCGATCGACAAGCGGGGGTTGAGCGAGGCGCCGGGGTCCTGGAAGACCATCGAGTACGTCGGCCGGAAGGCGCGCAGCCGGCGCCCCGACAGGCCGGTGACGTCGGTGCCGCAGACCTCGACGGACCCGGCGGTCGCGCGGGCCAGCCCGACGACGGCCCGGCCGATGGTGGACTTCCCGGAGCCGGACTCGCCGACCAGGCCCAGGACTTCGCCCTTGCCGATCGTCAGGTCCACGCCGTGCACGGCCTTGAACCCCTTGCGGCCCAGCCGCCCGGGGTACTCGACCTCCAGGTCCCGTACCCGCAGCGTCGTGTCCTCCCCCGCCGGCCATGCCCCCGTTGGCGGGGGCACCCCCACTGCCGTCTCGGGCCTGGTCACCGCGACGGGCTCGGCCTCGCCCGGGAGTGGGGGCACCCCCGCCAGTGAGGGCATGGCCGGCGGGGGAGGCGGCTTGGGCACGGCGGCCAGCAGCCGGCGGGTGTACTCGTGCTCCGGCGCCGCGAACAGCCGCCCGACGGGCGCCTCCTCGACGACCTCGCCCTCCTTCATCACCACCACGCGGTCGGCGACGTCGGCGACCACGCCCATGTCGTGCGTGATGATCAGCACCGCGGAGCCGAGGTCCCGGCGCAGGCCGCGCAGCAGCTCCAGGATCTCGGCCTGCACGGTGACGTCGAGCGCGGTCGTCGGCTCGTCGGCGATGATGACCTCGGGGTTGCCCGAGATCGCCATGGCGATCATCGCGCGCTGCCGCTGGCCGCCGGAGAGCTGGTGCGGGTAGCTGTCCACCCGGCGTTCCGGCTCCGGGATGCCGACCTTCGTCAGCAGCTCGATCGCGCGGGCGCGGGCGCCGGCCGCCGAGATCTTCTCGTGGCAGCGGATCGCCTCGGCGATCTGCCTGCCGATCGTGTAGACGGGGTTGAGCGCCGTCATCGGCTCCTGGAAGATCATCGCGATTCGCTTGCCGCGGACTTCGCGCAGCGCCTCGTGGCCGAGGCCGAGCAACTCGGTGTCGTGGAAGCGGATGCTGCCCCGGTGCCGCGCGCTGCCGGCGACCAGGCCCAGGACGGACATCGAGCTGACCGACTTGCCCGAGCCGGACTCGCCCACCAGCGCGACGACTTCGCCGCGGCCGACGGTGAAGCTGACGTCCCGTACGGCGGGCGTCCACTCCCCGGCGACGCGGAAGTCGACCGACAGCCGCTCGACGCACAGCACGGCTTCGGGTGCCGCGCCGTCCTGCTCCGCCGCGGACTCCGCGGCCGCGCCGGTCACTTCGGCCCCGCCGCGGTCTGCGCCGCACGGGTGTTGCGGTCGTACTCCGCCAGGTACGCGGCGCAGAAGCCGAGGACCCGCTCGATCCACACCTTGCCGGTCTCGGCGCTGCCCAGGCTCACGTCGCCGGTGCAGCCGGTGGCGCTGATCTCGGAGAAGTCCCAGAGCACCGTGCCGGGTACGGGCTGGCCGGGGATGGCCGTCTCGGTGTAGCTGGTCGGCGTCCAGCCCGCCGGCGAGGAGAGCCCGCCGGGCTCGGCCAGTGCGCTCTGCACCTGCTCGGGGAACATCGCCAGCATCGCCGAGTGCTCCGGCTCGGCGCCGTGCCCGTAGGCGGTGGCCGGGTCCTCGTACACGTCGCGCATGAGGGCGTAGCCGAGCTGCCAGGGGTAGAGGTGGCCGACGAGCACGCCGAAGTCGCGCCGGGCGTCGAGCGCGGCGCCGGTCACCGGGCCGACGTTGCCGCCGTTGTTGTCGACGATGACGATGCGCCGGAAGCCGGAGGCCACCAGCGCCTCGATGATCTCGTACGTGACGTTGCGCAGCGTCTCCTGGCTGAGGGAGAGGTTCCCGGCGAAGCCGCGGAAGACGCCGGAGTGGCCGTAGTTGAGGGCGGGTGCGACCCAGTGGCCGTGTTCGCGGGCGAGCTTGTCGGCGACCCACTCGGCGACGATGGAGTCCTCGTGGACCGGCAGGTGGGGCCCGTGCTGCTCGATCGCGCCGATGGGCAGCAGGACGACCGGGTCCTGCTCCGCCAGGTGCTTGACCTGCGTCCAGGACAGCTCGCCGAGACGGTGGGTGTCGGGCAGGGAGACGGCCATGAGGTTCCTTTCGCTGCTGTGCTGTGGTGCTTGAAGCGCTTGGGGTGCTTGAGGTGCTTGGGGCGCGGTCACGAGTCGGTGCCGCTGCGGCGGGGGTCGAGGAGGTCGCGCAGGCCGTCGCCGAAGACGTTCAGCGCCAGCACGATGAGGATGATCAGCACCGACGGGTAGACCAGCAGCGTGGGCTGGACCTCCAGGAAGTCCCGGCCCGCGCCGACCATCGTGCCGAGCGACGGCAGCGGCGGCTGGGCGCCGAGGCCGAGGAAGCTCAGGCCCGCCTCCATCTGGATGGCGAAGCTCACCGACAGGCTGAGCTGCACGATCACCGGCGCGGCGACGTTCGGCAGGATCGTGCGCAGCAGGATGGTGCTGCGCCCGGTGCCCATGATCTCGGCGGCCTCGACGTACTCCACGTGGCGGATCGCCAGCACCTGGCTGTAGACGATCCTGGTGAACCGCGGGATGTACAGCACCCCGATGACCATGACGACGTTGACCAGCTCAGGACCCATCGCGGCGACCACGGCGATGGCCAGCACGATGGGCGGGAAGCTGAGCAGGATGTCGATGCCGCGCATGATGATGCTCGACGCCCAGCGCCCG
Organism: Streptomyces phytophilus; assembly: GCF_013870535.1. Taxonomy (GTDB): domain Bacteria; phylum Actinomycetota; class Actinomycetes; order Streptomycetales; family Streptomycetaceae; genus Streptomyces; species Streptomyces phytophilus. Next base: position 7,162 of record NZ_JACBXC010000069.1, read on the forward strand.
CCGTAGCCGGCGACCAGGCCGAGCGTCGTGCCGATGGCGCCGGCGATGAGGACCGCGGAGAGCGCGACGGCCATGGACGTACGCAGCCCGATGAGGAGCCGGGAGAGCACGTCGCGGCCGTAGTCGTCGATGCCCAGCACGCCGCCCTGGGTGAGCGGGGTGCCGGCGATGTCGCGGTAGTCGTGCGGTGCGAGCAGCGGGGCGAACAGCGCGGCGGCGCCGACCAGCAGCAGGAAGCCGCCGGCGATGGACGTACGCCGGTTGCTCGCCAGGCCGCGCAGCAGGTGCCGGCCGCCGCGGCGGGGCGCGGTGGCGGCGGTGGGTGGCGCGGGGGCGGCTGGGGTGAGTTCGACGGTCGGCATGTCAGGCTTCCTCCGCCCGCGGGTCGAGGGCTCGTACGACCAGGTCGCCGACGAGGTTGACGAGGATGACGACGGCCGCGACGGCGAGGACGACGGCCTGGATGACGGGGTAGTCGCGCTGCCCGACCGCGCTCATCAGCAGCGAACTCACCCCGGGCCAGCCGAAGATCGTCTCCACCAGCACGGTGCTGCCGATCAGCGTGGTCAGCTCCACCGTCGTCGCCGACGCCACCGGCAGCAGCGCGGTCCGCAGCGCGTGGTCCTTGATCACCCGCTGCTCGGCGAGGCCCTTGGAGCGGGCGGTGCGCACGTAGTCCGCGGAGAGCGTCTCCAGCATCGCCGCCCGCGTCATGCGCGTGATGACCGCGCAGGAGGCGGCGGTGAGCGTGACCACCGGGAGGATGAGGATCTGCAGATGGGCCACCGGATCCTGCCAGGGGGTGGTGAACCGCTGCGGCGGCAGGATCGGCACGAGGAACGCGAAGACCATCAGCAGCAGCGTGCCGACGACGAACACCGGCAGCGAGATGCCGAAGATCGAGCCGGCGACGAGCGCGTGGTCGGCGGGCTTGTCCGCGCGGGTGGCCGCGACCCGGCCGAGCAGCACGCCGAGGGTGACCGCGATGATCAGCGAGACGAGCACCAGCTCCAGCGAGTTGCCCAGCCGGTCCGGCAGGTCCTGCATCACCGGCCGGCTGCTCAGCAGCGAGGTGCCGAGGTCGCCCTGGAAGAGCCGGCCCCAGAAGCCGAAGAACTGGCTCACGAACGAGTCGTTCAGGTGCATCGTCTCGCGGGTCTGCGCGACCTGCTCCTCGGTGGCGCCCTCGCCGAGCGCGGCGCGCGCCGGGTCGCCGGGGATGAGGCGGACGAGGAGGAACACGATGGTGCCGACGGCGAAGAGCTGGAGCACCGCCTGCGCGAGTCTGGTGAGGAGGAACCTTCTCATTTCTTGTCCATCCATATGCGGCGCAGCGTCACTCCGGTCCACGAGCCCTTGGGCGGGTGCCGGTAGCCCTTGACGTAGTCGTAGTGCGCCTCGCCCTGCTGGCGGCGTACGGTCCAGGTCATCGGCACCAGCTCCAGGGCCCGCTGTTCGACGTCCCGGTAGATCTCGTCGCGCAGCGCGCGGTCGCGCGTGCGGCGGCCCTCGGCGAGCAGCTGGTCGAGACGCTCGTCCTTGAAGTCGGTGTTCGCGGTGAACGTGCCGGTGCTGCCCAGGAAGTCGCTGAGGGACGCGGGGTCGCCGAACTTCGGCGCCGTGCCCCAGGAGTGCACGGGGTACGACCTGGCCTCGACGCTGGCCCGGAACGTCAGCCACTCCTGCTGGGTGAGCCGCACGTCCACCCCGGCCTCCCGGATGCCGGGCAGCATGGCCTGGGCGGGGCGGGCGATGACCGAGTACGTGCTGGTGGTGACGACCGGCAGCGTCAGCCCCTCCTGGCCGGCCTTCTTGAGCAGGAAGCGGGCCTGCTCGGGGTCGTGGTCCATGGTGTTGTCGAGGGAGCCCGAGTAGCGGGCGAAGGCGGGCGGCATCAGCGCCCCGTCGATCGGCTGGCCGTGGCCGAGGAGCGCGGTCTCCAGCACGGACGGCCGGTTGATCGCCAGCGCGATGGCCTTGCGTACGCGGACGTCGTCGAACGGCGGCTTGCTGGTGACGAAGCCGACGAAGCCGAAGCCGAAGCTGCGGTCCGAGGCGAAGCGCAGCCGGGGGTTCTCGCTGATGACGTCGACGTGGGTGGCGGGGACGTAGTCGATCATGTCGACGGTGGCGGTGCGCAGGGCCGTGACGCGGGCGTAGTCGTCGCTCATCGGCTGGAAGACCATGGCGTTGAGATACGGCAGGTCCGGCTCGAAGTACTCGTCGAAGCGCTCGTAGGTGGTGCTCACCCCGGGGATCCGCTCCACGAACCGGAACGGGCCCGTGCCCATGACCTGCGTCTTCGGGTCGGCGCCTGACTCGATCCAGCGCTGGGAGACGATGTTCGCGGTCGGGTTGGCGAGGACGAAGGGGATCGTCGAGTCCGCCTGCTTGAGGTGGAAGACGACCCTGGTGGCGTCGGCGGCCTCGACCTCCTCGACCAGGTCGAGGAGCGGCCCCGTGGTCGCCGCGGTCTTCTCGTCCATCATGCGGCGGAAGGAGAACGCGACGTCCTTCGTCGTCAGCCGCGAGCCGTCGTGGAAGCGGACGCCGGGGCGGAGCTTGACCTCGTACGTGGTGTCGTCGGCCCAGCCGAACTCGGCGGCGAGGTCGCCGATGATCTCGCCGTCGCCGTCGTACTGGAGCAGCGCGTTGTACGTGAGCTGCCGCAGCAGGTCCGACGCGGCGCCGGTGGTGACGTGCGGATCGAGGTTGGCCGGGTCCGTGGAGAGCCCGAAGTGCAGCACCCCGCCGCGGTTGGGGCGGCCGGGCCGGGGCGTCACTTCCTCCAGGGACGACGGCAGGTTGACCGGACTGCCGCACGCGGCGAGCGCCGCACTGCCCAGCGCGCCACCGCCGGCGGCGAGCAGGTGCCGCCTGCTGATTGGTGCCATTGATTTTCTCCACACATCGGGGCCAGGGGACGAGCCGTACCGGCGGTGGATCCACCGTGCATGTGGCAGGTATACACGGGGTCCACATGGGGGTCAACGGGTGTGCAGAGCTTGATTGCGAATGAGAAGGCGTGGTCAGGGCGCTCTCGGTACCCCTCCCGGGCGGGCGCAGCTACGTTCTGTGGTGCGGACATGACACGTCTGGCGTCGGGAGGAGCGATCCCGGATGACGGAGGCGGCGCGGGGCGGTTGGCGGGGGTGGCTGAAGTGGGGCGCGGTGGTCGTCGGGCTGCTGCTCGCACCACTCGTATGCATCGCCGACGCGGTCGCCGTCATCTGGCTCTACCGCGACGCCGAAGGCGCCACCTTCCTGCTCCTCCTGATACCCGGCATCCTCGCCCTGCTGGCCATCGAGGCCGCCGGGCTCATGGCCTCGCTCAGCACGGGACTGGCCCGCCTGCGCCACACCCTCCCGATCACGGCGGCGCAGGCCGGACTGCTCTTCGCGTACGCCTTCTCCTTCGCCGGCGCCCAATCCTGGATGCTGGGCCTGCAAGGGACCGAGACCACCTGCACGGTGCTCGGTGTCGACGTCCGGCGGGAGCGGGACACCTGGAACGCCAACCCCAACCCCTATGACCCCGAAACCGGCTGGATCACCCACCACGACCACGAACTGGACTGCGGGGACGTCCGCGCGCCCACGGAACTCACCACCGGCGCCCGGGCCCTGGAAGTCGGCGACTCCGTCGCGGTCGTGTACGACCCCTCGCCCGCCGGCGGCTCCTGGGGCGTGGCCCCGGCGACGGAGGTGAGGGCGGGCGGACCGGCGATGGATCTCTCCGTCGTATTCGTCGGTGGCGGCACAGGGATGTGGACCCTGGCGGTACTGGGGTACGGGACGGTCGCGGCCCGCCGGTACGAACGGTCCCGGCGGGCGGTGGGGGACCCTGGGCGTACGGTCCCGTAGGCCCAGGCCGGGACTCCTCCCGGGCGGGCGCGGATACCCTCCGAGGTGTGGACGTGGCGCTTCCGGCGGTGGGAGGGGGCGGTTCCGGTGGGCTGGGCGCGTCGGGCCGGAGCGTGGGGAGCGCGGGGGGCGGCGCTGGTCGGCCTGCTGGCGTTGCCGCTCGTGTGCGTCGCCGAAGTGGCTGCCGTCGTCTGGCTCCACCACGCCGTCCCGGCCGTCGTCTTCCTGCTCCTCGTGGTCCCCGTGGGCTTTCTCCTGCTGTTGCTCGTCCTCGTCCTGGTCGTCGTGCTCATGCACGTGATGGACCCGGACAAAGCAACCCCCGGCGGCGCCGGGGTGGTCGGTGCCATCGCGCTGGTGGCCCTGTACTACTTCGCCCTCCCGGGCGCCGATGGGTGGATGCTGCGCTTGCAGGGCACCGAGACCACCTGCACGGTGCTCCGCGTGGAGACGCGGTGGGAGTCGGGTGTCTGGATATCCGACACGGATCTCGGCGGCGACCCCCACGACGGCATGGTCGCCACCCACCACCACGACCTGGCGTGCCCGGGCGACGGACCGGCGGAGCTGACCAGCCGGACCGAGGACCCCTTCGCGGTGGGCGAGCGGGTCGCGGTGGTGTACGACCCCTCCGCCCGCTGGGGCTCGTGGGGCGTCGCCCCGGCGGAGAGCCTGGAACTGGACGGCAGGGACGAGTGGGTCGGCGTGAGCGTCACGTTCGGGGGCGTCAGCGCGGCGGTGTGGGCGCTGACCGTGCTGGTCTGCGCGGGGGCCGCCGTCCGCGCGGCCCGGCGCTCCCGGCGCGCGGCGGGGAACCGTGCCGTACCGGCGGACCGCCCGGCGGGCTCGGACAGGGCCTAGCGCTCCAGGTTCATGTCGATCCATTCGGCGGTCTCGCCCGGGAGCACGTAGCGCTCGGTCTCGACGTAGCCGTGCTTGCGTGCGAACCGCAGCCCGCTGTCGTTCGACGCCAGCACCACGGTCTCGATCAGCTCCGCACCCAGCTCCCACGCCTTGAACAGCCCCCGCGCGTGCAACTCCGTGCCGATGCCCTGGCGGCGGTGCTCGGCCAGGACGCGGGCGATGACGGTCGCGGTGCGCGTGCCGTCCTCGGGCGGGCGCACGGTGGTGCAGCCGACGAGGACGCCGCCGAGGTAGGCGACCTCCAGGTGGTGACGGCGCGCGCGCTCGCGTACGTCGTCCAGGGACAACTCGTGCGCGGGGATGGTCACGTTGTGGACGTGGAGCCAGTCCTTGAGCGCGTCGTCGTCGACCGGCTGCGTGAAGCGGAGATCGGGCACCCCGGCAGCCAACCCCGCGGGGGGCACGTGCGTCAACCGCCGTACGCCCGCGTCGGTGCAGCCGCCTTCGGGGTATGGGCTGTGCACCTCGGTCGTGCCGGTCAGGAGCCCGGAGGCAGGATCGCGGCTCCGGCGGCGGGCAGGTCGACGGTCTCGGTGCGGTCGGGGGTGGCGACCCGGGCCCGGACCGGGGTGTCCGTGAGGTTGAAGACGGCGAGGTAGCCGTCCGCGAGCGCGGCGGTCACGCCGGG
>NZ_JACBXC010000690.1 GCF_013870535.1 Streptomyces phytophilus
GGACCCGGTTCCAGCAGGGTCCAGGCGACGACCAGGTCGCAGGCGGGGTCGCCGACGCCCAGGCCGCCGAAGTCGAGGACGGCGCTCAAGTGGCCGGCCCGGGTGAGCAGGTTGCCGTTGTGCATGTCGCCGTGGAACCACACCGGCGGCCCGCCCCGGTCCCCCGCCTCCAGGGCCGCCTCCCACACCGCCGTCAGCGCGCGGGCGTCGAACGCCCCGGCCGCGCCCACCGCCGCGATGTCCGCCCGCGTCGTACGGTCGCGGTCGCGCAGCGGTACGGCGGGGGAGAGCAGCCCGTACGACCCCTCGGAAGGCGGCGCGAGGCCCTGTAGCGCGCCGAGGAACGCCGCCACGTCCGCGGCCGCCTCCGCCGGGTCCGCCAGGCTGGTGTGCGTCGGCGTCCCGCCGTCGAGCCAGCGCGAGACCGACCAGTGCCACGGGTACCCGAACGCCGGCTCGCCCACCTCCAGCGGCGCCGGCACGGCCAGCGGCAGGTGCGGGGCGAGACGGGGCAGCCACAGGTGTTCCTTCTCGGCCTGGCCCGCCGCCCAGTCGCCGCGCGGGAGGCGTACGGACATGGCGTCGCCGAGCCGGAAGATCACGTGGTCCGAGCCGCCGGGCAGCAGCGGGCGCAGCGGCAGATGCGCCCACCGCGGGAACTGCGCCGCCAGCAGGCGCCCGGCCAGCTCCTCGTCGACCGCAGGGACGGCAACGGCGGTGGCGGCACCGGCGTCCGCACCGGTGTCCGCGCCGGCGCTCGCGGTGGTCTCGGACGGCAAACGACTCTCCTCCCGGCCTGCGGTCCGCCTCATCCCACCTTCCCGACGCCCGCGCTGTCGAACGGTTTTCTGCCGCGCGGGCGGGCGGACCGCGCCAGACTGGAGGGATGCCCTTCCCCGACGAACCGCAGGTGGCGGCCGTGCTGGCGTACCGGCCCGCATGGCCCGAGGACTTCGCACGGCTGGCCGCCGAGCTACGGGCCGCCCTCGGCCCCCACGCCCGCGCCGTCGACCACATCGGGTCCACCTCCGTACCGGGACTGCCCGCGAAGGACTGCGTGGACATCCAGATACGGGTGGCCGCACCACTCGACGAGGAGCTGCACACGGCGCTGCTCGGCGCCGCCGGCTACCGCCGCCGCCCCGAGCCCTGGAACCGCACCGAGGTCTCCGGCGGGCTGGAGTGCCGCAAGCTGGTGTTCGCGCCGCCGGTCGGCGCGCGGCGGTGCAACGTCCACGTACGCGAGGCGGGCGGGCCGAACGCCCGCTTCGCGCTGCTCTTCCGCGACTATCTGCGCGCGGACGGCGCGGCGCGCCGGGCGTGGGGCGAGTTCAAGTCGCGGCTGGCGGACGGAGTTCCGGAGCTGGCGGCGTACGGGCAGGTCAAGGCGCCGGCGACGGAGGTGCTGATGATCGCGGCGGAGCGGTGGGCGGCGGCGACGGGGTGGGATCCGGGGAATACGCGTGACTCGAAAATCGAACACGTGTCAGAATAACTGCGTGACCCACGCCTTCCCCGAAGACCTCGTCCAGACCCAGCGCGACTGGTACGCGGTGTACCGCAGGCTCGCCGAGGAGCCGCGGCACAGCGCCAGCGAAACCGCGGTCCTGCGGCGGCGATTGCTGCGGCTGTCGGTGCGGGTGTCCACCCATCCGTACTGGCAGACGGCCGGCGGACGGCTGCCGTCGGCGCGGATGGCGCTGAAGGAGGCGGCCTGGGCCCAGGCACGGGCGGAGGCCGCGGGCAGGGGCTGACCGGCAGGCGCACCGGGAGGCGGCGCATGCCGTACGGGCCGGGTGGGCGCAGGAGTTCCGGCCGGGGCAGTGACGGGTTCCGGCCGAGCCGGTCCGGGCCGGGTGAGGGGCGGGGCCGACGAGGGACGGCCCCGGACACCCGGCCCGGACCTCCCCCACCGCTAGCCCTCCTCGCGACCCCTCCGCGCGACCCCTCCGCGCGGCCCCACCTCGCGAACCTGCCACGGCGCCCCCCGCGCGAGTGCCGCGTCCCGCGCAGCCGTCCGGCGCCCCGGCGCCCCCGCTCCCGTACACCGCGGCGGCCGGGCACCCGAGAGGGGTGCCCGGCCGCCGCGGTCTACCTGGTGTCGGGGGTCCGTCAGTCGTCGCCCTCGCGCTCGCCGAGGGTGATGTCCGCCGTCTTCTGGTCGCCGCCGCGCTCGTAGGTGATCTCCACCGTGTCGCCCGGCTTGTGTGCCCAGAGCTGGGCGATCAGCGTCGGCCCGCTGTCGATGATCGTGTTGTCCAGCTTCGTGATCACGTCGCCCGGCTGCAGACCCGCGTCGGCCGCCGGCCCGCCGGGCGTCACCGGGTCGCCGGCCGCGCCGCTGCCCGACTCGCTGACCTTCGCGCCCTTGCCCTGGTACGAGTTGTCGACGGAGACGCCGACGATCGCGTAGACGGGCTCGCCTGTGTCGATGAGGTCCTGCGCGACCCGGTCCGCCTGGTTGATGGGGATCGCGAAGCCCAGGCCGATGCTGCCGCCCTGGCCGCCGCCGAAGGGGCTGCCGCTGTCCGCCGGGCGGATCGCGGAGTTGATGCCGATGACGTTGCCACCGCTGTCCAGCAGCGGGCCGCCGGAGTTGCCGGGGTTGATGGAGGCGTCGGTCTGCAGGGCGTTCATGTACGACTCCTGCTGGCCGCTGGCGTCGCCGGAGGCCACCGGGCGGTTCTTGGCGCTGACGATGCCCGTGGTGACCGTGCCGGACAGGCCGAACGGCGAGCCGATGGCGATGGTCTGGTCGCCGACGTCGACCTTGTCGGAGTCGCCGAGCGGCAGCGGCGTCAGGTTGGCGTCGGAGGCGTCGGTGAGCTTGATGACGGCCACGTCGTAGCCGCTGGCCTGGCCGACGACCTCGGCGTCGTACGTCTTGCCGTTGGAGAACGTCGCCGTCAGCGACCCGCTGCCCTCGGCGCCCGCCACGACGTGGTTGTTGGTGAGGATGTGGCCCTGCTTGTCGTAGACGAAGCCGGTGCCGGTGGCGGCGCCCTCCTCGCCGCTGCCGCCGTCCCCGCCGCCGCCACCGCCGGCCTCGATGGTCACGACGCTGGGCAGCGCGTTGCCGGCGATGCCGGCGACCGAGCCGGGCGGGTTCTCGATCTTCTGGCCGTCCTGCGAGCCCGAGACGGTCGTGGACGTGCCGCCGGAGTCGTCGTCGGCCGCCCAGTACCCGATGCCGCCGCCGATGCCG
>NZ_JACBXC010000691.1 GCF_013870535.1 Streptomyces phytophilus
GCCGAGCTGGGTGCCGGAGAGCTGGAACGACAGCTGCCGCAGCGCGGCCACGACGCGGGCGGCGCGCCGGTCGCCGGCCGCGGCGGCCCGCTCCGCCTGCGGGCGCTCCACGGCGACGAGCCCGAACTCGGCCGCCACGAAGAAGCCGTTGGCAAGGACCAGCAGGAACGCAAGGCCCAGCAGGGCCAGTGAGGTGATCATCGCGCCGCCTTCGCACGGGAGGCGGCGCGGGTACTGCAGGAGGATCCGTCCATCGCCCTGGGGGGCTCACTCCTCGGGTCGCCGGGTGGCCCGGCGCGTACGGCTCCGGGCAGGCCCCTCGGGGGGCTTCGGCACCAGAGTAAACACGACCCGGGGGTGCGGGGCAGCCTCAGGCGCCGGACGCGCCCGTGCCGCGCTCCGCCGCCATCCCGGCGAGTGCCCGCGCGTCCTGCTCGGCCCGCTCCCGGGCGATGCCCGGCTGGATGCCCATCGCCGGCAGGCTCGTGCCGTCGGCGAGGTCGAGGGAGACCCAGGGGTCGCCGGGCCGCAGGTTGACCCGGAGGATCTCGGCCCAGGCCAGATGGCGGCGCTGGGTGAGGTTGGTGACCGTGACCCCGTCGTCGGCGGCGACCACCTTGGGCCGGCCGAGCAGCAGCAGCCCGCCGAGGAAGAACAGCCCGACGACGACGAAGCTGATCCGCTCCCCCACGTTCAGGCTCAGGGTGGCGGCGATCGCGGTGAGCGTGGCGAAGATGACGAGCCCGGCGGAGACGAGCACCACCCGGGTGCGCTGCGGCCGGAAGGTGACCGGCAGGTCGGCGGCGCTCACAGGCGGCAGGCGTGGATCGTGGTGGTGAGGATGGCGCGGGCCCCCAGCTCGTACAGCTCGTCCATGATCCGCTGGGCGTCGGCGGTGGGCACCATCGAGCGGACGGCGACCCACCCCTCGTGGTGCAGCGGCGAGACGGTCGGCGACTCCAGGCCCGGGGTCAGGGCTACGGCCTGCTCCAGGTGCTCGGCGCGGATGTCGTAGTCCATCATCACGTACCGGCGGGCGACGAGGACGCCCTGCATCCGGCGCAGGAACTGCCGGACCTTCGGCTCCTCCCGCGGCGAGCCGGTGCCGCGGATGACGATCGCCTCGGAGGTGAGGATCGGCTCGCCGATGATCTCCAGGCCGGCCTGCCGCAGCGTGGTGCCGGTCTCGACGACGTCGGCGATGATCTCGGCGACGCCGAGCTTGATCGCGGTCTCCACGGCGCCGTCGAGGTGCACGACCTCGGCGTCGACGCCGTTGTCCGCCAGGTGCTTGGCGACCAGCCCGGAGAAGGACGTGGCCACGGTCTTGCCGCCGAAGTCGGCGACGCCGGTGGCGGTGCCGGGGCGGGTGGCGAAGCGGAAGGTGGAGGCGCCGAAGCCGAGCTGCATGATCTCCTCGGCGCCGGCGCCGGAGTCGAGGAGCAGGTCGCGGCCGGTGATGCCGATGTCCAGGCGCCCCGAGCCGACGTAGACGGCGATGTCGCGCGGGCGCAGGAAGAAGAACTCGACGTCGTTGTCGGCGTCGGTGAGCACCAGTTCGTGGCGGTCCGTGCGCTGCCGGTAGCCGGCCTCATGGAGCATCGCCGACGCAGGCTCGGCGAGGGAACCTTTGTTGGGGACGGCGATGCGCAGCATGGTCGTGGCTCTTCCTGTTCTGCCGGTCGGCTGGGGGACGGGGGCGTACGGGCGTCAGAGGTGGGCGTAGACGTCGTCCAGGGAGATGCCCCGGGCGACCATCATCACCTGCAGGTGGTAGAGGAGTTGGGAGATCTCCTCCGCGGTGCGCTCCTCGCCCTCGTGCTCGGCGGCCATCCAGACCTCCGCGGCCTCCTCGACGACCTTCTTGCCGATGGCGTGCACGCCCTGCTCGACGAGCTGGGCGGTACGGGAGGTGGCGGGGTCGCCGGTGGCGGCCTTCTGGTGGAGCTCGGTGAAGAGCTCCTCGAATGTCTTGCTGGCCATGGTGTGCCCAAGTCTACGGGGTCTGCGGGGGCGCTCAGCGCCAGGGCTCGGCCACGGTGCGCAGCGCCGCGGCAGTGGCCACGGCGGCGGTGACCGCCTCGTGGCCCTTGTCCTCCACGGAGTCCGCGAGACCGGCGCGGGCGAGCGCCTGCTCCTCGGTGTCGCAGGTGAGCACGCCGAAGCCGACGGGCACCCCGGTCTCCACGCCGACCCGGGTCAGGCCCTCGGTGACGCCCTGGCACACGTAGTCGAAGTGCGGGGTGCCGCCGCGGATGACGACGCCGAGGGCGACGACGGCGTCGTAGCCGCGGTCGGCCATCGCCTTGGCGACCACCGGCAGCTCGAAGCTGCCGGGCACGCGCAGCAGGGTGGGCTCGGCGATGCCCAGCTCGCCGAGGGCGCGCAGGGCGCCGCCGACGAGCCCGTCCATCACCCGCTCGTGCCATTGCGCGGCGACGACGGCGACCCGCAGGTCCGCGCAGTTCTTGACGGTCAGTTCCGGTGCGCCCTTGCCGCTCACGCTCTCTGCTCTCCTCGTCGGCTGTGCTCTACGGATACGCGGGGATGTTCGGGAATGGTGCCGCTCGGGGTCACTGGTTGCTGCACACCGCGACGGGCGCGCCGTCCAGCCAGGGCAGCTGGTGGCCCATGCGGTCGCGCTTGGTGCGCAGGTAGCGCAGGTTGTGCTCGCCGGCCTCGACGGGGGTGGGCTCGCGGCCGGTGACGGCCAGGCCGTGGCGGATCAGGGCCTCGACCTTCTCGGGGTTGTTGGTCATCAGGCGCACCGAGGAGACGCCGAGGTCGGCGAGCATCCGGGCGCCCGCGGCGTAGTCGCGGGCGTCGGCGGGCAGGCCCAGCTCCAGGTTGGCGTCGAGGGTGTCGCGGCCGCGCTCCTGCAGCTCGTAGGCGCGCAGCTTGGACAGCAGGCCGATGCCGCGGCCCTCGTGCCCGCGCAGGTAGATCACGACGCCGCGGCCCTCGGCGGCCACGCGGCGCAGCGAGGCGTGCAGCTGGGGGCCGCAGTCGCAGCGCTGGGAGCCGAAGACGTCGCCGGTCAGGCACTCGGAGTGCACGCGCACGAGCACCCCCTCGGCGGGGTCGTCCCCGGCGACGTCGCCCATGACCAGGGCGATGTGCTCGACGCCGTCGGCGGCCGAGCAGTAGCCGTACGCGGTGAAGTCGCCGTACGCGGTGGGCAGCCGGGTCGCGGCCTCGCGGCG
>NZ_JACBXC010000692.1 GCF_013870535.1 Streptomyces phytophilus
AGCCGTCGCCGTCGCCGGCCGGGCGGGAGTGGACGGTGACCGGCCGCCGGTCGTCGGCGTCGCCCGCTCCCACGGCGACCTGGATGTCGAGCGCCCCTGTCGCCGGGAGGCGCAGCGGGACGGCGAGAGTCAACTCCTCGACGTGGCCGCCGCCGAGCTGCTGCGCCGCGTGCAGCGCCAGCTCCACCAGCGCGGTGCCGGGGAGGAGGACGGTGTCCCCCACGGCGTGGTCGGCCAGCCAGGGGTGGGTGTGGAGGGAGAGGCGGCCGGTGAGGACGAGACCGTCGGCGGTGGCGTCGGCGAGTTCGACGACGGCGCCGAGGAGGGGGTGTTCGGTGGTGCCGAGACCGGCGCGGGTGACGTCGCCGGTGGTGGCGGCGGGGGCGAGCCAGTGGCGGCGGTGCTGGAAGGGGTAGGTGGGGAGGTCGGTGAGGCGGGCGGCGGGGAGGAGCGCGTCCCAGCGGGGGCTGGCGGCGTGGTGGGTGTGGAGGGTGGCCAGGGCGGTGAGGAGAGTGCGGACCTGGTCGTGGGTGCGGCGCTGGAGGGGGACGGTGAGGTTGGGGACGTCGGTGTCGGCGAGGCACTCGGCGGCGAGGGTGGTGAGTGCGGCGTCGGGACCGGTCTCCACGTACGTCGTCACGCCCGCGGCACGCAGCGCCTCGACGGCCGCGGAGAACCGGACCGGCTCACGGACCTGACGCACCCAGTACTCGGGGTCCACCAAACGGTCAGCATCCCCGGCCATCGGTATCCGCGGCGGGTGGAACGTGAGGTTGCGGACGACCTCGCGGAAGGGGTCCAGCATGCCGTCCATGTGCGGCGAGTGGAACGCGTGGCTCACGTGCAGCTCACGCGCACGGAACCGCTCCGCGACGGCCCGCGCCTCGGCCGCGTCGCCGGAGATGACCGTGGTGGTCGGGCTGTTGAGCGCCGCGATCGTCACGCCGTCGGTGAGGTACGGGACGATCTCCTCCTCCGAGGCACGCAGCGAGATCATGACGCCCGTCGCGGGCATCTCCTGCATCAGCCGGGCCCGGGTGGCGACCAGCAACGCCGCATCGGCCAGGTCGAGAACGCCCGCGCAGTGCGCGGCAGCCACCTCCCCCACCGAATGACCCGCCAGATAGTCCGGCGCCACACCCCAGTGGCCGAGCAGCCGGAAGAGAGCGACCTCGAAGGCGAACAGCGCGGGCTGCGCGTAGCGCGTACGCCCCAGCACCTCGGCCTCCGCGTCGAACATCACCTCACGCAACGGCCGGTCCAGCTGCGGATCCAGCGCCGCCGCCACCTCGTCCAACGCCTCCGCGAAGACCGGGAACCGCGCGTACAACTCCCGCCCCATCCCCGGGAACTGGCTGCCCTGCCCCGTGAACAGGAAGGCGAGCTTGCCGGAGACCGGGGCGGAGTCGGGGCCGGTGATCAGGTGGGGGTGCGCGGCGCCCTCCGCCAGTGCGGCCAGCGCCGCCGGGTCGCCGTCCAGGACTACGGCGCGGTGCCGGTGCCCCGCCCGGGACACGGCCAACGTGTGCGCGACATCGGCGGGATCCGTCTCCGGATGCCGCTGGACGTACGCCGCCAGCCGCTCCCCCTGGGCCGCCAGAGCCACCCGGCTCTTCGCCGACAACGGCCACAGCAACGCCCCCGGACGCACCGCCTCATCGGCAGCCGCCTCCTGCGGAGCCTCCTCCAGGATCACGTGCGCGTTCGTGCCACTGATCCCGAACGACGAAACCGCCGCCCGCCGCGGCCTGTCCACCTCCGGCCACGCGCGGGCATCGGTCAGAAGCCGTACCGCGCCCGACTCCCAGTCGACGTGCGGCGTCGGCGCGTCCACGTGCAGCGTCGCCGGCAACTCCCCGTGCCGCATCGCCTGGACCATCTTGATGATCCCCGCCACACCCGCCGCCGCCTGCGCGTGCCCGATGTTGGACTTCACAGAACCCAGCCACACCGGCCGGTCCGCGGGACGCCCCCGCCCGTACGTCGCGAGCAGCGCCTCCGCCTCGATCGGGTCACCCAGCTCCGTGCCCGTGCCGTGCGCCTCCACCGCGTCCACGTCGGACTCGGCGAGCCCGGCGTTCACCAGCGCGTCGAGGATGACGCGCTGCTGCGACGGCCCGTTGGGCACGGTCAGCCCGTTGCTCGCGCCGTCCTGGTTGACCGCGGAGCCGCGCACCACGGCCAGCACCGTACGCCCGTTGCGCCGCGCGTCCGACAGCCGCTCCAGGGCCAGTACGCCGACGCCCTCGGCCCAGCCCGTGCCGTCCGCCGCCGCGGCGAACGACTTGCACCGGCCGTCGGGCGCCAGCCCGCGCTGCCTGCTGAACTCCACGAAGACGCCGGGGCTCGTCATCACCGCCACACCGCCCACCAGCGCCGTCCCGCACTCCCCGGCGCGCAGCGCGTTCACCGCCAGATGCAGCGCGACCAGGGACGACGAGCACGCGGTGTCGACCGTCACCGAGGGCCCTTCGAGCCCGAAGACGTACGACACCCGCCCGGACTGCACGCTCGCCGCGATGCCGGTCAGGCGGTGTCCTGCCACGTCGGGCACGGTCTCGTGCAGCGCGGGGCCGTAGTCCTGGCGTACGCCGCCGACGAAGACGCCGGTGCGGCTGCCGCGTACCGACGCCGGGTCGATCCCGGCGCGCTCGAACGCCTCCCAGCTCGTCTCCAGCAGCAGCCGCTGCTGCGGGTCCATCGCCAGCGCCTCGCGCGGCGAGATCCCGAACAGCTCGGCGTCGAAGTCCCCCGCGCCGTCGAGGAATCCGCCCTCGCGTACGTAGCAGGTGCCCGGCTTGTCCGGGTCGGGGTCGTGGAGGGCGTCGAGGTCCCAGCCCCGGTCGGTGGGGAACGCGGTCACCGCGTCGCGGCCCGCGGCAACGAGGTCCCACAGGTCCTCCGGCGAGCCGACGCCGCCGGGGAAGCGGCACGCCATGCCGACGATCGCGACGGGCTCGCGGGCGGCCTCGGCCAGCCGCCGGTTCTCGCGCTTGAGCTGCTTGCCCTCGCGCAGCGACTTGCGCAGGGCCTCGACGAGGCTTTCGGTCGACGGTGTGCTGCTCATCGCGCCTCACCCTGTTCGGAGTCGGGATCGTCGTCGCCGAGGGCCATGTCGATCAGGCTCTGGGCGTCGAGGGAGTCCAGGTCGGCGTCGGCGTCGTCGGTCTCCGCCGTCCCGGCAGGCGGCGCGGGCT
>NZ_JACBXC010000693.1 GCF_013870535.1 Streptomyces phytophilus
CGTGAACCCCTCCAGCGTGCTGCCGACGAGGCTCGCCGCCGCCACGCTGGAGACCACCGCGGCGCCCAGCGAGGCGCCGAACTCGTGGAAGGTGCTCACGATGCCGGAGGCGATCCCCGCCTCGTGCGGCGCCACCCGGCCCAGCGCCGTCGCCGAGGCGACCACGAACATCGCGCCCGTGCCCAGCGCCGCGACGGTCACCCCGATCGCGACCGTCACCGGCCGCATCGAGACGGCGGGGACCGCCAGCCCGGCCGCCGCCGCGGTCAGCGCCGCGACGGCGGGTGCCCGCGCGCCGGTCCGGCCGATCAGCCGGCCGGTCAGGTCGGCCCCCAGCATCGCCGCGAACGCGACGGGCAGGAACAGCAGCCCGGTGCGCAGCGCCCCGTAGCCGCGCGCGTGCTGGTAGTAGAAGGTGCCCAGGAAGAACACCGCCACCATCAGCGCCGTCGCCATCAGGATGAGGAACGCGCCGGTGGCCACGGGCCGGCGGGCCAGCAGCCGCACGTCCATCAGCGGGCTGCGGGCGCGCCGCTGCCAGACGGTGAACAGCAGGTAGCCGACGGCCGCGAGCAGGACGAGTCCGGCGGTACGGGCCGTGAGCCAGCCGCGTTCGCCGGCGTCGATGAGCCCGTAGATCAGCGTCGCCGTCGACGCGGTCACCAGTGCCGCGCCGAGCAGGTCCACCCGCGGCCGTGCGGCGGGAGCCGGACGCGACGGCAGCAGCACCGCGAGTACGGCGAGGATGGCGAGCCCGATGGGCACGTTGACGTAGAAGACCCACGGCCAGCCGGGACCCGCGGTCAGCAGTCCGCCGAGGAGGACGCCGAGCGCGGCCCCGCCGCCGCCGAGCGCGGACCAGATGCCCAGCGCCTTGTTCCGCTCCTCGCCGTCGAAGAGCGTGACCACCAGCGACAGTGCCGCGGGCGACAGCAGCGCCGCGCCGACGCCCTGCGCGATGCGCCCGCCGACCAGCGTGCCGCCCGACTCGGCGAGCCCGGTCGTCAGGGACGCCGCGGTGAAGACCAGCAGCCCGGCGAGGACCACGCGCCTGGGGCCGATCAGGTCCGCGATCCGGCCGCCGAGCAGCATCAGCCCGCCGAAGGTCAGCGTGTACGCGCTGACCGTCCAGGTCAGCGCCGCGCGGCCGAGCCCGAGGTCGGAGCCGATGTGCGGGAGCGCGATCGCCACCACCGTGACGTCGAGGATCAGCATGAGCTGCGCTATCCCGAGGAACCCGAGGATGCGCCAGCGGGCGGGGTGCCGCCCTTCCGCGGCCGTGTGCCCGGCCTCGTGCGTGGTCATCAGTGCCCTCCCGATATCTCGTACGTTGATGTACGAGTTCTAACGGAGGACTGTAACGCAAACATTCCCGTACGAGTTAGGCTGGTCCGCATGGCCGCCTCCACCCGCCCCGGCGCCGGCACCCGCCAGCGCCGCCGGGCCGACGCCGAGCGCAGCATCGCCCGCATCGTCGCCGCCGCCCGCGGGCGGCTGGGCTCCGACCCGAACGCGACGACCGACGACATCGCCAAGGCCGCGGGCGTGGGGCGGATGACCCTCTACGGCCACTTCAAGACCCGCGCCGAGCTGGTCGACGCCGCGCTGCGGGACGCCGTCCAGGACGGCGACCGCACGCTGGCGGCCGTGGACCTGGCGGGCGACGCGTACGAGGCGATGCGCCGGCTGCTGGTCTCCAGCTGGGCGCTGGTCGCCGAGTCCGCGGCGCTGCTCACCGCCGCCCAGGGCGTCCTGCCGGCCGGGCGGGTGCGGGAGCTGCACGCCGGCCCGGCGGAGCGCGTCGGCGAACTCGTCCGCCGCGGCCAGGACCAGGGGGTCTTCCGCACCGACATGCCGACGGCCTGGCTCGTCGGCGTCGTGCAGCACATCCTGCACGGCGCCGCGGAGGACGTCCGCGCCGGGCGGCTGGAACTGCCGCCGGGCGAGGTCTCCGACGTGGTCACGAAGTCGGTGCTGGCGGTGCTCGCGGCACCGCCCGCGCCCGGCCCGTAGCCCGCGGAGACCCCGCGGCGCGTACCTACGGGGCGTGTCCTAGCCGTCGAGGCCGAAGAACGCGACGGCGCGCTCGGCCATGCCGGACATCGGCAGCGAGTGGCCCACGCCCTGCAGGCTGACCGCCTCCACCGGCGCCTGCCCGCCGGTGCCGCCGTAGCGGGTGCGGGTCCAGCCGGACTGCGGGCTGTCGGTCATGGACGGGGTCTGGCCCAGGCCGTGGACGTCGGTCCACTGCTTGATCTCCTCCTGGAAGTTGGGGTAGCGCAGCGTGGTGTCGGCGGTGCCGTGCCATACCTGCATCCGCGGGCGCGGGCCGGCGTAGCCGGGGTACGCGCCGCGCACCAGGTCGCCCCACTGCTGCGGGCTGCGGACGATCTGGCCGTTGGCGCAGGCGCTGTTCCAGCCGGAGCCGTCGGTGGTGGCGAAGCAGCCGTACGGGACGCCCATGAACGCCGCGCCCGCCTTGAACACGTCGGGGTAGTTGCCGAGCATGACGTTGGTCATCATCGCGCCGGACGAGGCGCCGGTGACGAACGTCCGGTTCGGGTCGGCGCCGTTGCTGTCGCGCACGTACTGCACCATCGAGCGGATGCCCACCGGGTCGCTGCCCCCGTCGCGGCGCAGCGCCTGCGGCGAGGAGACGTCGAAGCACTGGCCGCCGCGGGTGGCGGAGGGGTAGACGACGATGAAGCCGTAGCGGTCGGCGAGCCGGGCGAACTCGGTGCCCGAGTGGAACGCGGGTCCCGAGCCCGTGCAGTAGTGGATCGCGACGAGCACGGCGGGCTGCGTGCGGACGCTGTCCGGGACGTAGAGGTGCATGCGCAGGTTGCTGGGGTTGCTGCCGAAGTTCGTCACCTCGCGGAGGGTCGCCGCGGAGGCTTGCGGCGGTGCGCTGAGCGACAGGGCCGCCAGCAGGGCGAGGACGCAGCCGAGCAGCGCGGCGTGCAGCGGGCGCGCCCGGCGGCGGACGGGAGGTGGCGGGGCGGTGACTCGGGCTGCGGCTCTGGTGAACATGTCCATGCCCTTTCTAGACTGCGGGTGTGAAGGGTCTGCTGGTGCGGCTTTCGTCGCTGGACGCGGACGCCGCCGCGGCGGTGCGCGTGATCGCCCACTTCCAGGCGCTGC
Organism: Streptomyces phytophilus; assembly: GCF_013870535.1. Lineage (GTDB taxonomy): Bacteria > Actinomycetota > Actinomycetes > Streptomycetales > Streptomycetaceae > Streptomyces > Streptomyces phytophilus. Next base: position 3,142 of record NZ_JACBXC010000693.1, read on the forward strand.
TGGGCGGCGGGGCCGTCGACCCCGAGGTGCTGGTGCGCTGAAGGGGAAGAAG
>NZ_JACBXC010000694.1 GCF_013870535.1 Streptomyces phytophilus
CGAGCGGGCACACCACGCGTGGCACGCCGGGGGCTACGAGCGCCAGGAGCAGTGGAGGCGCTGGGTCAAGCCGCTTGCCGCCGGCTGACTGCCGCCGCGCGACCGCCGCGGCCCTGCGTGATCATGAGACGGAGGTGACCCGATGACCGAAGTGCTGCTGCTGGTCCTGGCCCTGGCGCTCTGCCTGGCCTGCGGCCTGTTCGTGGCCGCCGAGTTCTCGCTGACGACGGTGGAGCGGGCCGAGCTGGAGCGGGCCGTGGACCGCGGCGAGCGCGGCGCGGCCGGCGCCCTGCAGGCCGTACGCAGCCTGACCTTCCAGCTCTCCGGCGCACAGCTCGGCATCACCGTCACCAACCTCGTCGTCGGCATGCTCGCCGAGCCGTCCGTCGCGGCCCTTCTCCACGGCCCGCTGCGGGCGGCGGGCGTACCGGACTCGGCCACCTCCAGCGTCGCGCTCGTGCTGGGCACGGCGCTGTCGACCGTCGTGCTCATGGTCGTCGGCGAGCTGGTGCCGAAGAACTGGGCCATCTCCCGCCCCCTGGCCATGGCCAAGAACGTCGCGGCGTTCCAGCGCACGTTCAGCGCCCTCTTCCGCCCGTTCATCCGCCACCTGAACAACACCGCCAACCGGGTGCTGCGGCTGATGGGCCTGGAGCCGGCCGAGGAGCTGGCGTCCGCGCGCAGCCCGCAGGAACTCGCCGCGCTGGCCCGGCACTCGGCGAAGAAGGGCTCGCTGGAGGCCGACACCGCCGAGCTGTTCGTCCGTACCCTGGGGCTCGCGAATCTGACGGCGGAGAACGTGATGACGCCCCGGATGCAGGTCGTCGCGCTGGACGCGGACGCCACCGTCGGGGACGTCGTCGACGCCTCCCGCGCCACCGGCCTGTCCCGCTTCCCCGTCTACCGCGGCAATCTCGACACCGTCCTCGGCTACGTGCACGTCAAGGACGTCCTCGGCATCCCCGCCGACCGCCGCTCCCGCCACCCGCTGACCCGGCTGCTGCGGGAGCCGGTGCCGGTGCCCGAGACGCTGCCCGTCGACCATCTGATGGACCGGCTGACGGACAAGCGGTCCATGGCGGTCGTGATCGACGAGTACGGCGGCACCGCCGGGGTGGTCACCATGGAGGACGTCGTGGAGGAGGTCATCGGGCAGGTGCGGGACGAGCACGACCCGCTGGAGACGCCCGACCTGCTGCCCAGCGGTGCGGCCCCGGACGGCCGGATGCTCTTCGACGCCGACGGCCGGGTGCGCCCCGACCAGCTCGCGGAGATCGGGCTGCGGGTACCGGAGGGCCCGTACGAGACGCTGGCCGGGCTCGTCGCCACCGAGCTGGGCCGCATCCCCGTCGACGGGGACGCGCTGGACGTCGGCGGCTGGCGGCTGGACGTGGTGGACGCGACCGGGCGGCGCGCGGCGCGCGTCCTGCTGCACGCCCCGCCGCCGGGCTCGGAGGCCGACGGCGCCGACGACGGTGGCGACACAAGCAGCTCGGGCGCCGGCGGCGGCAGCAGCGGCAGGGGCAAGGGCAGGGGCGGCGGCACGGCCGCCGGAAGGGGGGAGGACGGATGACCGCCGTCCAGTTGATCGTCGGCCTGCTGACGCTGGTGCTCAACGCCTTCTTCGTGGGCGCGGAGTTCGCGCTCATCTCGGTGCGGCGCAGCCAGATCGAGCCGTACGCCCAGGACGGCGACCGCCGGGCGCGCCGGGTGATCTGGGGCCTGGAGCACGTCTCCACGCTGATGGCGTCGGCCCAGCTCGGCATCACGCTGTGCACGCTGGTCCTCGGCGTCGTCGCCGAGCCGGCCATCGCGCACCTGCTGGAGCCGCTCTTCGACGCGGTGGGGGTGCCGCACGGGCTGGTGCACCCGATCTCGTTCGCCATCGCCCTGGCCGTGGCCACCTACCTGCACATGCTGCTGGGCGAGATGGTCCCGAAGAACGTGGCGCTGGCCGACCCGGTGCGCTCCGCGCTGCTGCTGGGCCCGCCGCTGGTCGCGCTCACCCGCGCGCTGCGCCCCGTCGTCTTCACCGTCAACGCCTTCGCCAACGCGCTGCTGCGGCTGCTGCGCGTGCAGACCCGCGACGAGGTCGCGGCGTCGTTCTCCGACGCCGACCTGGCCCGGATGGTCGCGGACTCCGCCGAGGCCGCGCTGCTCGACGACCGCTCCGCCGAGCGGCTGCGGGACTCGCTGGAGCTGGGCCGCCGCCCCGTGGGCGACGTGGTGGTGCCCACCGGGCACGTGGTGACCGCGCCCGTCGGCGTCACCCCGGAGGCGCTGGAGGCCCTGGCCGTGGCCTCGGGCTTCTCCCGTTTCCCGGTGGTGGACGACAGCCGCCGGATCCTGGGCTATCTGCACGTCAAGGACGCCCTCGGCGCCGCCGACCGCGAGGCGCCCTTCCCGCGTACGGCGATGCGCCGCATCGCCCGGGTGCGCGGGAGCGCGCCGCTGGACGACGTGCTGACCGCCATGCGCCGCAGCCGCACCCATCTGGCCGCGGTGACCGACGAGGAGGACCGGGTGACGGGGCTGGTGACCATGGAGGACGTGCTCCGCGAGCTGGTCGGCAGCCGGTCCTGACCTGCGGCCCGGCCGCGGGGAGGCCGGGCCGCGGCGGCGGGTAGGATCGGCGGACGTGAACGCCCGATACACCAGCTTCGTCGCGGTCGGCGACTCCTTCACCGAAGGCATGTCCGACCTCCAGCCCGACGGCTCCTACCGCGGCTGGGCGGACCTCCTCGCGGCCCGCTTCGCGGCGGCGCAACCCGGCTTCCGCTACGCGAACCTGGCCGTTCGCGGCAAGCTCATCCGCCAGATCCTCGACGAGCAGGTCGACCGGGCCGCCGCCATGGAGGCCGACGTCATCACCCTCGTCGGCGGCCTCAACGACGCGATCCGGCCGCGCTGCGACATGGACCGGGTGTGCGGCGTGCTCGAAGAGGCGGTGGCGCGGCTGGCGCCGAACTGCAAGCAGCTGGTGCTGATGCGCAGCCCCGGGCGCGACGGCCGGGTCTTGGAGCGGGTCAGGCCGCGGATGGAGCGGCTCTTCGCACACGTCGACGACCTCGCCGCGCGGCACGGCGCCCTGGTCGTCGACCTCTACGGCGCCGACGTCCTCCGCGACGTGCGGCTGTGGCACGACGACCGGCTGCACCTGACGCCCGAGGGCCACCGCCGCGTCGGCGAGG
>NZ_JACBXC010000695.1 GCF_013870535.1 Streptomyces phytophilus
GCCAGGCGGCGCCGGCCGGGCCGGCGGGGTCGGCGGCGGTCGTCAGCACGGGTGCGTGGTCCACGGGGGCGCGCCCTTCCTCGATGAGCCATTGAGCCGTTGAGCCGTCCGGCCGTCATGCCGTACAGGCCGACAAGCAGGTTAGCTGTCGTTAACGCCGTGTGCCCAAGGTTAACGCTCACTAACCGGGCTGTCTACAATGGTCCGCATGAGCACCGAGGCCCCCGCGCCCACCAGACGCGAGCAGATCCTTAAGGAGGCCGCGCGCCTCTTCGCGGACCGCGGCTTCCACGGGGTCGGCGTGGACGAGATAGGCGCCGCGGTCGGCATCAGCGGCCCCGGCCTGTACCGGCACTTCGCCGGCAAGGACGCCATGCTCGCGGAGCTGCTGGTCGGCATCAGCGAGCGGCTGCTGGCGGCGGGCCGCGCGCGGGCGGCGGTCCGCGGGGCCGGCCCGGACGCGCCGCTGGACGCGCTGATCAGCGGCCACATCGACTTCGCGCTGGACGACCGGCCGCTGATCATCCTGCACGACCGCGAGCTGGACCGGCTGCGCGACGAGGACCGCAAGCTGGTGCGCCAGCTGCAGCGGCAGTACGCCGAGCTGTGGGTCGACGTCGTACGGGAGGTCTACCCGGCGCTGACGGAGGGCGCGGCCCGTACCGCCGTCCACGCGGTCTTCGGCCTCCTCAACTCCACCCCCCACCTCGGCGCCCGCGGCACCCTCCCCGACCGCGGCGCCACCGCCGCCCTCCTCCACCGGCTCGCCCGCGGCGCCTTCGCGGCGGCGCCGCGGCCGGAGCTGTGACCTCCGCCGCGCGGCTGCGGCCTGGACAGCCCTGGTGACCCGCAGGTAACTTCAGGGGTACGACGCTGAGCAAGCGCTTAGTCGGAGTTGCCCCGGGAGGCGAGGACCATGCGGCGGACGGTGTTCAACGAGGACCACGAGGCGTTCCGCGAGACCATCCGGGACTTCATCGCCGCCGAGGTCGTGCCGTACTACCACGAGTGGATGGAAGCCGGCGCCGTCCCCCGCGAGCTGTACAAGAAGCTCGGCGAGCTGGGCGTCTTCGGCATCGAGGTGCCCGAGGAGTACGGCGGCGCCGGCGAGAGCAGCTTCAAGTTCAACGCCGTCATCAGCGAGGAGTGCGCCCGCGCCGGCGTCTCCTTCGGCGGCTCCTCCGTGCACACCGCCCTCTGCCTGCCCTACCTGCTCAAGTACGGCAGCGAGGAGCAGAAGCGCCGCTGGCTGCCCGCCTTCGTCTCCGGCGACATGATGACCGCCATCGCCATGACCGAGCCCGGCACCGGCTCCGACCTCGCCGGCATGAAGACCACCGCGAAGCTCTCCGGCGACGGCACGCACTACGTCCTCAACGGCGCCAAGACCTTCATCACCGGCGGCGTCCAGGCCGACCGCGTCCTCGTCTGCGCCCGCACCGCCCCGCCGGCCCCCGAGGACCGCCGCGGCGGCATCTCCATCCTCGTCGTCGACACCGCCTCCGAGGGCTACGCCGTCGGGCGCAAGCTCGACAAGCTGGGGCTCAAGTCCTCCGACACCGCGGAGCTGAGCTTCACCGACGTCAAGGTGCCCGTCGCCGACCTGCTCGGCGAGGAGGGCAGGGCGTTCACGTACCTCACCCACAACCTCCCGCAGGAGCGCCTCGGCATCGCCGTCGGCGCATACGCCCAGGCCGCCGCGGCCGTGCGGTTCGCGCTGGAGTACGTCAGGGAGCGCACGGTCTTCGGCCGGACGGTGGCGGAGTTCCAGAACACCAAGTTCGTCCTCGCCGACTGCAAGGCCGAGGTCGACGCCATGGAGGCGTACGTCGACCGCGCCCTGGACGCGCACGACACGGGCGACCTGGGCGTCGCCGACGCCGCCGCCGTCAAGCTCTTCTGCACCGAGCGCGCCGCCGTCGTCATCGACAAGTGCCTGCAACTGCACGGCGGCTACGGCTACATGAACGAGTACCCCATCTCCCGCCTCTACGCCGACACCCGCGTCACCCGCATCTACGGCGGCACCAGCGAGGTCATGCGCTCCATCGTCGCCAAGTCGATGGGCCTGTAGGGCCGCGGGCTCTGCGAGACTCGCACCATGGACGACGCCGCCCTCACCGAACTGGTCGACCTGCTGGACCTGGAGCAGATCGAACAGGACATCTACCGCGGCCACTCCCGCACCGCCGTCGTCCCGCGGGTCTTCGGCGGGCAGGTCGCCGCGCAGGCGCTCGTCGCCGCCGGCCGCACCGTGCCCGCCGACCGGCCGCCGCACTCGCTGCACGCCTACTTTCTGCGCCCCGGCGACCCCGGCGCCCCCCTCGTCTACACCGTCGACCGCATCCGCGACGGCCGCTCCTTCACCACCCGCCGCGTCGTCGCCGTCCAGCACGGCCAGCCGGTCTTCAACCTCTCCGCGTCCTTCCAGCTCCACGAGGAGGGCCTGGAGCACCAGGTGCCCATGCCGCCGGCGCCCGACCCGGAGAAGCTGCCCACCGCCGAGGAGGCGATGCCGCGCTACGCCGTCAACTTCCTCGACCCCGCCCTCGCCCGCCGGCTGCTGGAGGCGCGCGCCGCGGTCGACCTGCGCTACGCCGCGCCGCCGCCCTGGGGCGGCGAGCCCGGGGTGCCGCGGGAGCCGCGCTCGCAGGTGTGGTTCCGTACGAACGGCAGGCTCACCGGCGCCATCGACACCCCGCTGCTGCACGTCTGCCTCATGACGTACGTCTCGGACATGACCCTGCTCGACTCCGTGCTGCTCGCGCACGGCCGCGGCGGCTGGGCCGTCGGCGACGTCGTCGGCGCCAGCCTGGACCACGCGATGTGGTTCCACCGGCCGTTCCGGGCGGACGAGTGGCTGCTGTACGACCAGGAGTCGCCGACGTCGCAGGGCGGGCGGGGGCTCAGCACGGGGCGGATCTTCACCCGCGACGGGCGGCTGGCGGCGTCGGTGATCCAGGAGGGCGTGATCCGCGTCCCGCGCGCCTGACCGGCGTACGGGCCGGGGCGCCCCCGGCTACGGCAGCTCCAGCCCGGCCGCGGCCAGCAGGTACGCCGTCATCAGCGGATACGCCCCCGGGTCCGCGACGTGGTCGTCCAGCGGCACCGCCACCGCGAGCGTGCCCTCGGCCTCGCCGAGGAACAGCGCCGGGTCGTTGCAGTCCGCGTACCCCACCGCGTGCACGCCG
>NZ_JACBXC010000696.1 GCF_013870535.1 Streptomyces phytophilus
CGGCTGAGGGCGCCGGCGCAACGCCCGGCTCGTACGGCCGCGGGGGGCGCCCGGCGAGACCCGGCCGCCCCTCCCCGCCCGTACGAGCCCCGGGCGCCTTACGCGCTCCGCTACGGCTTCGCCGCGCCCCGCACCGGGATACTCGTGACGAACGGCTTCGCGGGACCCGGGTCGGTGAAGAAGTCGTTCCCCTTGTCGTCCACCACGATGAACGCCGGGAAGTCCTCGACCTCGATCTTCCAGACCGCCTCCATGCCCAGCTCCTCGTACTCCAGGACCTCGACCTTCTTGATGCAGTCCTGCGCCAGCCGCGCGGCGGGACCGCCGATCGAGCCCAGGTAGAAGCCGCCGTGCGCGGCGCAGGCGTCGGTGACCTGCCCGGACCGGTTGCCCTTGGCCAGCATCACCAGCGACCCGCCCGCCGCCTGGAACTGCTCGACGTACGCGTCCATCCGCCCCGCCGTCGTCGGCCCGAAGGAGCCGGAGGCGTAGCCCTCGGGGGTCTTGGCCGGGCCGGCGTAGTACACGGGGTGGTCCTTCAGGTACTGCGGCATCTCCTCGCCCGCGTCCAGGCGCTCCTTGATCTTCGCGTGCGCGATGTCGCGCGCCACGACGAGCGGTCCGGTCAGCGACAGCCGCGTCTTGACCGGGTACTTCGTCAGCTCCGCCCGCACCTCGGCCATCGGCCGGGCGAGGTCGATCCGCACCGCCTCGTCCATGGCCCCGGCGGAGCCCGCGGTCAGCTCCGCCGCGGTGGTGTCCGGCAGGAAGCGCGCCGGGTCGTGCTCCAGCTGCTCCAGGAAGACGCCCTCCGCCGTGATCTTCGCCAGCGCCTGCCGGTCGGCGGAGCAGGAGACCGCGATGGCCACCGGGCAGGACGCGCCGTGCCGCGGCAGCCGGACGACGCGCACGTCATGGCAGAAGTACTTGCCGCCGAACTGCGCGCCGATGCCGAGCGTCTGCGTCAGCTCGAAGACCTTCGCCTCCAGTCCGGTGTCGCGGAAGCCGTGGCCGGCGGGGGAGCCCTCGGTGGGCAGCGAGTCGAGATAGTGCGCGGAGGCGTACTTCGCGGTCTTCAGCGCGTACTCCGCGGAGGTGCCGCCGACGACGATCGCGAGGTGGTACGGCGGGCAGGCGGCGGTGCCCAGCGAGCGGATCTTCTCCTCCAGGAAGCGCAGCATCGACGCCTCGTTGAGTACGGCCTTCGTCTCCTGGTAGAGGAACGACTTGTTGGCGCTGCCGCCGCCCTTGGCCATGAAGAGGAACTTGTACGCGTCCCCGTCGGCGGCGTACAGCTCCACCTGCGCCGGCAGGTTGCTGCCGGTGTTCTTCTCGTCCCACATGGTCAGCGGCGCCATCTGCGAGTAGCGCAGGTTGAGCCGGGTGTACGCGTCGTACACCCCGCGCGACAGCGCCTCCTCGTCCCGGCCCCCGGTCAGTACGTACTGACCGCGTTTGCCCATGACGATCGCCGTGCCGGTGTCCTGGCACATGGGGAGCACGCCCGCCGCCGAGATGTTGGCGTTCTTCAGCAGGTCGAGCGCGACGAACTTGTCGTTGGGCGACGCCTCGGGGTCGTCGCAGATGGTGCGCAGCTGGGTGAGGTGGGCGGGGCGCAGGAAGTGCGAGATGTCGTGCATCGCCTCGGCGGCGAGCAGCCGCAGCGCCTCCGGCCGGACCTCCAGGAACGTACGCCCGCCCGCCTCGACCGTGCGCACGCCCTCCGTGGTCAGCAGGCGGTACGTCGTGGTGTCCGCGCCGAGCGGCAGGATGTCCGTGTACTGGAACGCGGGGCTGGCGGGTCGGGCGGTGGCGGTCATCGCGTTCCTTGTCGTCGGCCGGCGGCGGCATTGCGCCTCCCAGGTTAGGACGGCCGCCCGGGCGCGCCGTGGCGAGGTGCCCCTCCGCCGCCCGAGGGCCTAGTCACGATGTATCGCGTTTGGTTACGCTGGGCCCGTGGACGAGACCCCGCGCGACAGCGCCCCCGTGCCCGCCGCCCAGCCGTCGCTGTCGAAGAAGCCGGTCGCGGAGGGAGAGCTGCGCGCGTCCGACGCGGACCGCGACCGGGTCGCCGACATCCTCCGCGAGGCGCTCGCCGAGGGGCGGTTGGACCCGGAGGAGCACGCCGAGCGGATCGACGGCGTCTACCACGCCAAGACCGTGGGCGAGCTGGAGCCGCTCGTACGCGACCTGCCGGTCGGCCGGCGCGCGGCCGGGCCCGCGGCGGCGCCGCCCCCGCCGTCGTACCCGCAGCCGCAGTCGCAGACCCTCGTCGCGGTCTTCAGCGGCTCCACGCGCAAGGGGCGTTGGAGCGTGGGGCGCAGGACGTCGGCGTTCGCCCTCTTCGGGGGCGTGGACATCGACCTGACCGAGGCGGTCTTCCACCAGCAGGAGATCGTCATCAACGCGACCGCCATCTTCGGCGGCGTCGACATCAAGGTCCCCGAGAACGTGTCGCTGCGCGGCTCCGGCACGGCCGTCTTCGGGGGCTTCGACGTGCACGCGCAGGAGGCGGAGGACCCGCGTGCGCCGGTGGTGGTCGTCACCGGCTTCGCGCTCTTCGGCGGCGTGGAGGCAAAGGGCAAAAGGGGCAAGTTTCTGAAGAACCTGACGGACCGGATGCGCAAGCACGGCCTCGGTCACTGACCCGTTCCACCACCCCCAACTGCCTCCGCAGACACCCGGGGACCACCTCCATCCCGGGTGGCCACTCGGCGCATAAGCGCGCGCACAGCGGGTAGAGCACGTGCATCGTCTCCTCCGTACGGCTGCAGGTGCGAACGGTCGTACGCCTTACGAGACAGCTTTGTCCCTGATCCGCCAACGCCGTCGTCAGGAGTGGACCGTGCTGCAGTCCCACCAGCAGTCCCTGCAGGAAGCCCGGGTGCCGATCCAGCGCTCCGGCCGGCGGGAAGAGGGGGATCCCTGGCACACGGAGGCGGTGTGCCGGCGGGACGAGGCCGCGCTGTTCTTTGCACCGTCGAAGGAGCCCACCGCCGACCGGCTGTCGCGCGAGGCCGCCGCGAAGCGGGTCTGCGCGCGCTGTCCCGTGATGGTCGAGTGCCGGGAGCACGCGCTGCTGCTGCCCGAGCCGTACGGCGTGTGGGGCGGGCTCACGGCGGCGGAGCGACGGGTCGTACAGGCGCGGCGCAGGCGGCGGGAGACGGCGGAGAAGCTGACGGCCCCGCGG
>NZ_JACBXC010000697.1 GCF_013870535.1 Streptomyces phytophilus
CACCGGCAGCGGCACCATCTTCGTCGGCGCCGTCGCCGCCGAGGGCCCGCCCGGCTCGTCCTCCGGTGCGTCGACGACCGCGCGCAGCAACGCCCGCGCGCCCGCGTCGTCGAGCCGCTCGCCGGGGTCCTTGCGCAGCAGCCCGTAGATGCTGTCTTCCAGCGGACCGGCGTTCTTGGGCGGGTCGATGGGCTTGGTCATCACCGCGGTCAGCGTGGCGATGGCCGACCCCAGGTCGTACGGCGGGTGGCCCTCCACCGCCGCGTACAGCAGCCCGCCGAGCGACCACAGGTCGGACGCGGGGCCCGGCTTCTGGCCGCGGGCGCGCTCGGGCGAGATGTACGACGGGGCGCCGACGAGCATGCCCGTCGTGGTGATGGACGGATCGCCCTCGACCTGCGCGATGCCGAAGTCGGTGAGCACGACGCGGCCGTCGTCGGAGATGAGCACGTTGGACGGCTTCACGTCGCGGTGCAGGATGCCCTCGCGGTGCGCGGAGCGCAGCACGTCGAGGACGGCGAGGCCGACCTCGGCGGCGCGCCGCGGGGTCAGCGGGCCGTCGTCGCGGGTGAGGTCGGAGAGCGAGCGGCCCTCGATGAGCTCCATGACGATCCACGGGCGGTCGTCCTCGTCCACGACGTCGTAGACCGTGACCGCACCGGTGTTCCTGATCCGGGCGATCGCCTTGGCCTCGCGGAGCGTTCGCGTGATGAGGCGGCGCTTCTCGTCCTCGTCCACACTGGTGGGAAGGCGCAGCTCCTTGACCGCCACCGCGCGGCCCAGTACCTCGTCCGTGGCACGCCAGACGGTGCCCATGCCACCGCGGCCGAGCACCTCCCCGAGCCGATAGCGGCCGGCTACCAGCCGACCCGTCGCGCCGTCCCCTTCGCGCCCCATCGATCCCCTCAGCGATTCACCCCGGCAGGACCTCCATTGTGTCTTATCGCACGGACACCCCTGCCCGCCGGGCGAGGTTTCCCGTGATCGATCTTCCGCGGTGACCGGCCCGATCTGCGGCGTTCTCCTTTCCCAAGACCCCTGGCGCGCATGCATACATGCGCCTACTGCGCCTACTGCGCCTACAAAGGGACACGCCGGCGACCGCCGCGCACACCAGTAACCTCAGCCGGCTACAGCGGCACGATCTCCGGCGCCCCCAGCCGCGCCGCGTCGGCCGTCTGGTCGTCCGGCTGCCGCTGCGACTCGCGCTCCGCCTCGACCCGCTTCTCGTAGTGCGCGACCTCGCGCTCGACCTGGTCCGGGTCCCAGCCCAGCACCGGCGCCATCAACCCGGCGGCCTCGGCGGCGCACTGCGTACCGCGGTCGAAGGTCTCGATGGAGATCCGGGTACGCCGCGTCAGCACGTCGTCGAGGTGGCGCGCGCCCTCGTGGGAGGCCGCGTACACGACCTCCGCGCGCAGGTAGTCGTCCGCGCCCGTGAGCGGCTGGCCCAGCGACGGGTCCCGCTCGATCAGCTCCAGCACCTCTTCCGCCAGCGACCCGTACCGGTTCAGCAGGTGCTCCACCCGCACGACGTGCACCCCCGTGCGCGCCGCCGTCCGCGCCCGCGCGTTCCACAGCGCCCGGTACCCCTCCGCGCCGAGCAGCCGCACCTCCTCGGTGACGCACGGCCCGACGCGCTGGTCGAGCCCGTGCACGGCCTCGTCGACGGCGTCCTTGGCCATCACGCGGTACGTCGTGTACTTGCCGCCCGCGACCACGACGAGCCCGGGCACCGGGTGCGCCACGGTGTGCTCGCGCGACAGTTTGCTGGTCGCGTCCGACTCGCCGGCGAGCAGCGGCCGCAGGCCCGCATACACGCCCTCGACGTCGTCCCTCGTCAGCGGCACCGCGAGCACGGAGTTGACGTGCTCCAGCAGGTAGTCGATGTCGGCGGAGGAGGCCGCCGGGTGGGCCTTGTCGAGGTCCCAGTCGGTGTCCGTGGTGCCGATGATCCAGTGCCGGCCCCAGGGGATGACGAAGAGCACGCTCTTCTCGGTGCGCAGGATGAGGCCGGTGGCGGAGTGGATGCGGTCCTTCGGTACGACGAGGTGGATGCCCTTCGACGCCCGCACGTGGAACTGCCCGCGCTCGCCGACCATCGCCTGCGTCTCGTCCGTCCACACGCCGGAGGCGTTGACGACCTGCCGCGCCCGTACCTCGAACTCCCCGCCCTGCTCCAGGTCGTGCACCCGCGCGCCGACGACGCGCTCGCCCTCGCGCAGGAAGCCCACCACCCGCGCGCGGTTGGCGACCTGCGCCCCGTACTGCGCGGCGGTGCGCACGAGCGTGGCGACGTAGCGCGCGTCGTCGACCTGCGCGTCGTAGTACTGCAGCGCGCCCACGAGCGCGTCCTTGCGCAGGCACGGCGCGACGCGCAGCGCGTGCGAGCGGGAGAGGTGGCGGTGCGCGGGCATGCCGCGGCCGTGCTCGCGGGAGACGGACATGACGTCGTACAGCAGCACGCCGGAGCCCGCGTACGCCCGCTCCCAGGCCCGGTGCTTGAGGGGGTAGAGGAACGGCACCGGCTTGACCAGGTGCGGCGCCAGGCGCTCGGTGAGCAGCCCGCGCTCCTTCAGCGCCTCGCGGACGAGGGTGAAGTCCAGCATCTCCAGATAGCGCAGCCCGCCGTGGATGAGCTTGCTCGACCGGCTCGACGTGCCCGACGCCCAGTCCCGCGCCTCGACCAGCCCGGTGGCCAGCCCGCGGGTCGCCGCGTCCAGCGCCGTGCCCGCGCCGACCACGCCGGCGCCGACGACCAGCACGTCCAGTTCGCGCTCGGCCATCTGCGCGAGGGCCGCGCCGCGCTCGGCCGGCCCCAGTACCGCTGTCTTCACGGATGCCTCCTGTCCTGTCGCCCCGTTGCGGCAGTCCACGTGCCCACGTCCGATTCTGTCGGCACCCGCGCCGTACAGCCACCGTGCGGCGCCACGGCGGCACCGCGCGGCCGCCGCGCCACAGGCATCACCAAGCGCCCAATACTGAATAACAGTCATATATGCCCGTAGCCTGACAAGAGCCTCTACCCACCCCGGGCCCGGCGCCCCGGGACCGTCGGGAAGGACCCCCCGCAGACATGCCCGCAGACGTCGCCGTCATCGGACTCGGCCACCACGGCCTGCCGCTCGCCCAGGCCGCGGCGGCGGCCGGCTTCTCCGTCGTCGGATACGACCCCGACCCGCGCGCCG
>NZ_JACBXC010000698.1 GCF_013870535.1 Streptomyces phytophilus
GACGCCGCCTGGCCGTGGCTGGCCCACACCCTCACCGTCGACCGCCTGCGCGAACTCCTCCCGGAGACCGCGGCCTTCCCCGTCGTACGCCACGTCCTGCCGAACCTGCGCGCGCTCAACTTCACCGTCGAAGGACTCCTCGGCGAAGGCGTCGCCGCCCAGGCCCGCTTCGACCCGCAGGCCAAGGCGCTCGGCGAGTGGCTGCGCGCCCGGCACGCCGACATCCCCGAGGAGCTGCTGTGACCGTGCTGGCCTCGTCGCTGGACACCGCGGGCCCCGACTACGCCGCGCACCGCGCCGCGATGCTCGACAAGCTCGCCGCCCTCGACACCGAGCACGCCAAGGCCGTGGCGGGGGGCGGCGAGAAGTACACCGCCCGGCACCGCGCCCGCGGCAAGCTGCTCGTACGCGAGCGCATCGAGCTGCTCCTCGACCCCGACACCCCGTTCCTGGAGCTGAGCCCGCTGGCCGGCTGGGGCTCTGACTACACAGTGGGCGCCTCGCTCGTCACCGGCATCGGCGTCGTCTCCGGCGTGGAGTGCCTGATCACCGCCAACGACCCGACCGTACGCGGCGGCGCGTCCAACCCCTGGACGCTGAAGAAGGCGTTCCGCGCCCACGAGATCAGCCTCGCCAACCGGCTGCCTTCGGTCCACCTCGTGGAGTCCGGCGGCGCCGACCTGCCGTCGCAGAAGGAGATCTTCATCCCGGGCGGCGCGCTGTTCAAGCACCTCACGCGCTCGTCCGCCGCCGGCATCCCGACCGTCGCCGTGGTCTTCGGCAACTCCACGGCGGGCGGGGCGTACGTGCCGGGCATGAGCGACCACGTGATCATGGTCAAGGAGCGCGCGAAGGTGTTCCTCGGCGGCCCGCCGCTGGTGAAGATGGCCACCGGCGAGGAGAGCGACGACGAGTCGCTGGGCGGCGCCGACATGCACGCCCGTACCTCGGGACTCGCCGACTACTTCGCCGTCGACGAGCCGGACGCCCTGCACACCGCCCGCCGCGTCGTCGCCCGCCTCGACTGGCGCAAGGCGCACCCCGACCCGCCGCCGGCCGCCCCGCCCGCGTACCCGGAGGACGAGCTGCTGGGGATCGTGCCGGGCGACCTGAAGGTGCCGTTCGACCCGCGCGAGGTCATCGCGCGGATCGCGGACGGCTCGGACTTCGACGAGTTCAAGCCGCTGTACGGGACGAGCCTGGCCACCGGCTGGGCCCGGCTCCACGGCTACCCCGTCGGGATCCTCGCCAACGCGCGCGGCGTGCTGTTCAGCGAGGAGTCGCAGAAGGCCGCGCAGTTCATCCAGCTCGCCAACCAGCGCGACATCCCGCTGGTCTTCCTCCACAACACCACCGGCTACATGGTCGGCAAGGACTACGAGCAGGGCGGCATCATCAAGCACGGCGCCCAGATGATCAACGCCGTCTCCAACTCCCGCGTCCCGCACCTGTCGGTGCTGATGGGCGCCAGCTACGGCGCCGGTCACTACGGCATGTGCGGCCGCGCGTACGACCCGCGGTTCCTCTTCGCCTGGCCCAGCGCCAAGTCGGCGGTCATGGGCCCGCAGCAGCTCGCGGGCGTCCTGTCGATCGTCGCGCGGGCGTCGGCGGAGGCGAAGGGCATGCCGTACGACGAGGAGGGCGACGCGGCGCTGCGCGCGATGGTGGAGCAGCAGATCGAGGCGGAGTCGCTGCCGGTGTTCCTGTCGGGGCGGCTGTACGACGACGGGGTCATCGACCCGCGGGACACCCGCACGGTGCTGGGGATCTGCCTGTCGGCGATCCACACGGCGCCGTACGCGGGCGTGCACGACGGGTACGGGGTGTTCCGCCTGTGACCGCGCGACCGGCATCCACGTGGGAGGACCGATGATCCGCACCCTTCTTGTCGCCAACCGGGGCGAGATCGCCTGCCGCGTCTTCCGCACCTGCCGCGACCTGGGCATCACGCCCGTCGCCGTGCACTCGGACGCCGACGCGGGCACGCTGCACGTACGGACGGCGCTGGACGCCGGCGGTGCGGCGGTCCGGCTGCCGGGGCAGGCGGCGGGGGAGACGTACCTGCGGGCCGATCTGCTGGTCGCGGCGGCGGTCTCGGCGGGCGCGGACGCGGTGCACCCGGGCTACGGGTTCCTCTCCGAGAGCGCGGAGTTCGCGCGGGCGGTGACCGCGGCGGGGCTCACGTGGGTCGGGCCGCCGCCGGAGGCCATCGAGGCGATGGCGTCCAAGACCCGGGCGAAGGAGCTGATGGGCCTCGCGCCGTTCGACCCGTCGAAGGCGGTCGAGTCCGACCTGCCGCTGCTGGTCAAGGCGGCGGCGGGCGGCGGCGGGCGCGGCATGCGGGTCGTACGCGAACTGGCCCTGCTGGACGCCGGGCTGGCGTCGGCGTCGGCGGAGGCCGCGGCGGCGTTCGGGGACGGCGAGGTGTTCGTCGAGCCGTACGTCGAGGGCGGCCGGCACGTCGAGGTGCAGGTGCTCGCGGACGCGCACGGAGGTGTGTGGGCGCTGGGCACGCGCGACTGCTCGCTGCAGCGGCGGCACCAGAAGGTGGTGGAGGAGGCCCCGGCGCCCGGCCTGGCGGCGGGCGTGGCGGGCGAGCTGGAGGAGATCGCGGTACGGGCCGCACGGTCGATCGGGTACGTGGGCGCGGGGACGGTGGAGTTCCTGCTCGCGCCGGACGGGCGGGCGCAGTTCCTGGAGATGAACACGCGGCTCCAGGTGGAGCACCCCGTCACGGAGGCGGTGTACGGGGTGGACCTGGTGGCCCAGCAGTTGAGGATCGCGGAAGGCGAACCCTTGCCGCCGTCGGCACCGCGGCCGAGCGGCCACGCGGTGGAGGCCCGCCTCTACGCGGAGGACCCGGCGTCGGCCTTCGCCCCGCAGACGGGCCGGGTCCACCGCCTGGAGGTCAGGGGCCCCGTCCGCCTCGACACCGGCTACACCGCCGGCGACACCGTCACCCCGTACTACGACGCCCTGCTGGCCAAGGTGATCGTCCACGCCCCGACCCGCGCGGAGGCGGTCCGGCGGCTGACGGCGGCGCTGCGCGGGGCGCGGATCCACGGCCCGGTGACGAACAGGGACCTGCTCGTGCGGTCGCTGGAGCACGAGGAGTTCACCGGCGCGCGGATGACGACGTCGTTCTGCGACGACCACCTGGCGACGCTGACGCGGCCGCCGGCC
>NZ_JACBXC010000699.1 GCF_013870535.1 Streptomyces phytophilus
GCCCGCAGGGACCGGTCGCAGGCGGCGAGGTGTTGGCCGAGCGCGTCTTCGAAGCTGGTCGTCGTGGCGTCGAAGAGCAGCTGCCTGCGAATGGCGACTTCCTTCCCGGACAGCCCGCTTACCAGCCCCGCGGCCGCGGCGACGCCGCTTGCGGGGTCGGCGGCGAGATCGTCGACGAGGCCCAGCGCAAGCGCTTCGGAGGCGTCGATGGGCAGGCCGAAGAGCACGGCCCGGCGGATGCTCGCGGCGCCGGCCAGTTGGACGAGCCGGTAGCTCGCCATGCCGGGCCAGGTGGCCTCGCCGTCCCGGGCGACGAGCAGCCGGGCGCCGGGGGTGGCGACGCGGATGTCGGCGGCGAGGAAGGCGTCGAGCGCGGTGCCGCCGCAGTCGCCGCGGGCGACGGCGACGGTGGCGGCCGGCAGCCGTTCCAGCCGGCGCAGCGCCCGCTCCCACTTGCTGACCAGTTGGACGTCGAGTCCTGCGGTCCAGCCGGGTTCGGGGACGCCGGTGACGTGCACCGTGACCAGGCCGGTGCCCCCACCGTCCTCCGCCTCGTCGCAGATCGCGCCGAGTGCCTTGACGGCCGCGGCCGTGGGCGGCTCGCTCCCGTCGATCACCAGCGTGAGCGTGTCACTCATCGCACCCTCCGCTCTCACCATCGGACCAGTGCCGTTTCGATCGTGGAGCCCGGGCCCATGGTCATGAGCACGCCGTGGTCTCCGGGGTGGGTGACGTCCTCGTCGAGCAGCCGCTCGTACGAGAACAGGAACGAGCCGCTCGACACGTTGCCGTAGTCGCGCAGCACGCCGACCGTGTGGCGGACGTCGTGGCGGGTGAGCCCGAGGTTGACGACGACGGCGTCGATCACCTTCTTGCCGCCGGAGTGCACCAGCCAGTGCCGGATGTCGCTGCGGCGCAGGCCGGTGTCCGCGAGCAGCCGGTCGACGACGAGTTCGGCGTGGGCGCCGACGACGTACGGGATCAGCGGGTCGAGGAAGAAGCTGAACCGGTTATGGTCGCGGTCCCAGTCGTAGCGCATCGCCTCCAGGGCCTCGGGGATGAGGCAGCTGGCGAACTTCAGGACGTCCGGGCCGCGGACGCCGTCCGGGCCGACGGCGGACGCGCCGGACATGAGCGCGACGGCGGCGGCGCCGTCGCCGAAGAGGCTGTTGACGACGGCGGTGCGCATGGTCTCGTCGAAGGCGTACGCCGCGGAGCACGCTTCGGCGCAGAGCACGACGGCGAGTTCGCCCGGGTGTGCGGCGGACCAGCCGGCGACGACGTTCAGCGCGTTCAGCCCGGCGTTGCAGCCCATGCCGACGATGTCGGAGCGGCTGCAGTGCCGGTCGATGCCCAACTCGCGGATCAGCAGGGCGCTGAGGCCCGGGGTGAGGAAGCCGGTGGACGTCACGCAGCACAGGTGGCGCAGGTCCGAGAGTTCGTGGCCGGCGCTCTTCAAGCAGGCGCGGAGGGCTTCTGCCCCCATCTCGATCGCCGCGGCCTTGTGCTTGTCGAGCAGGTCGCCCTGCGGCTCGGAGTGCCGGACTCCGTTCGCGTCGGGAGCGGGAAGCGTCAGATGGCGCCGTCCTATCGCGCTGTTGAGGAAGACGGAGCTGATCTTCGGATCGGTGATGCCGAAGGCGTCGAGCACCTCCTGCTGGCTGTACGACGCGGGGGTGGCCGCCGTGCCCACCCCGAGGATGCGCGGCCGGTACGGGCCGGGCACCTGTGCTGTCGCGGACCGGGGGTCCAGGAGCTCCGCGGGCTCCACACCGGTGGTCATCGGAAGGTCCACCCCCACATGCGCTTCTTGCCACGCGGTCGTTGTACGCCGGTGATGCCGTTCACGTGCGGTCCTCTCTCGCTGGAGTCGGACGGATGACGGAAGGGGAGGTCGGCCGCCGTGTCATCAGGCCCGGGTCTCGGCCTCGATGAAGCGGGCGAGGCGCGCGGTGCCCTCGTCGATCTCCCCGGTGGTCAGATAGCTGGTGGAGAGCCGGATGGCGCGGTGGCCGCCGCCGCCCGGGTAGAAGTGGCTCATGGGCGTCCAGATGACGCCGAAGTCCTGGGCTGAGCGGGTGAGTGCCGCGTTGTCGGCGGGGAACGGCACCTGCACGGTGAGGAAGAACCCGCCCTCGGGCCGGTTCCACCGCACGCCCAGCGTGCTTCTGCGGTCGGCGGGCAGGCTCGCGTCCAGGGCCCGGAGCATGGCCCGCATGGCGTCTCCGTAGTACGCGGCCGCGCGGGAGTTCAGCTCGGAGACGAGCCCCTGCGCGGCCAGCAGCGCCCCGGCGACGGCGGCCTGGCTCAGCGACGGGGTGTTGACCGTCACCATGCTCTTGATCTTGGTGAGTTCGCCGGCGAGCAGGGTGGTGGCCCCGGAGTCGTCGACGACGGTCTGGTCGGCGACGGCGAAGCCGACGCGGGCGCCGGGGAAGACGGTCTTGGAGTACGAGCCGAGGTGGACGACGCGGCGGCTGCGGTCAAGCGACTTCAGAGTCGGCGGCGGTGGGCCCGGGCTGACCAGCCGGTACGGGCTGTCCTCCAGGATGAGCAGGTCGTGGCGGGCCGCCAGGTCGAGCAGGTCCGTCCGGGCCCCGGGCGCGAGCGTGGTGCCGGAGGGGTTGGAGTGGTCGGGGACGAGGTAGAAGGCGCGGGGCCGGCGGCCGCGCGCCTTCTCCGCCAGCACCGCGGCTTCGAGATCGGCGGGGCGGAAGCCGTCCTCGCGCTCCTCGACGGGGTGCACGGCGATGTCGAGCAGCCGGGCGGCGCCCGTGATGCCGACGTAGCAGGGGCTGGCGACCATCAGCACGTCGTCGGGACCGCCGAAGAGCGCGCGCAGCACCAGCAGCATGGCTTCCTGGGCGCCGACGGTCACGACGACGGCCTCGGCCGGCACGTCGATGCCCTCGTCGGCGCGCAGCGACTCGGCGATGATCTCGCGGATCTGGCCGGCGGTGGGGCCGTACTGGTAGAGGGCGGTGCGGATGTCCTCCGGCGTGCCGCCGTGGGCGGCCAGGTGGTCGAGGTAGGTCCGCATGTGCGTGAAGACCTGCTCGGTGTCGAAGAACCCGTCGTACGGCCGGCCGGGGGCGAAGGAGATCGCCTCCGGGTAGCGCAGCGTGATCTCGTTGAGGAAGTTCATCGTGTCCAGCACGGGGTCGGACACGCTGCC
>NZ_JACBXC010000007.1 GCF_013870535.1 Streptomyces phytophilus
CCCGGCGCCGCCGCCCCGGCGGTCTTCACCCTGCTTTGACCGCCGGGCCACGCGCTGGTAACACCGGAGGGTGAGCATGGAGCCCGAGAGAGCTTCGTCCGCTCCGGACCACTGACTTCCCGACCGCCGAGGGGGGCCGTCGTGCCGTCGTCACCGTCGTCGTTACCGTCCTGGCCGCCACCCCGGCCCACCGTCGCCGGGGTGCTGCGCACGATCGAGGGGGTGCTGCTGCGCGGCGAGCAGCGCACCGCACGGCGTAACGCCTGGGACGCCGTTCTGGAGGACCGCCGCCGGGCCAGGGCCCGGCTGGAGTCGGAGTCGGCGGTGGGCAGGGCGGGCCCGTCCGCGGGCGGTAAGTCCGCTCTGCCCCGATAGCCGCCCCGGCCCGGCCCCGCCGCGGCCCCGCTCCGGCCCCCGGCTGCCGGGCCCGGTCTGACCTCGGGCCCGGCTGGCCGTAGAATTCGCGGCATGGCCAGCAGTGAACCCACACCCGAGAACACCGGGCGTCTGAAGCAGATCGCCCTCACGTACAAGATGACCAGGCGGGCCGACCCCAAGGTCGGTCTGATCGTCGCGGGCGTGGGCATCCTGGTCCTCGGTGCCGCCCTGGGCATCGGCTTCCTCATCGGGCACCCGATCTACCTGGGCATCGTCGGTTTCCTGCTGGCGCTGCTCGGTATGGCGATCATCTTCGGGCGGCGCGCGGAGGCGGCGGCGTTCGGGCAGATGGAGGGCCAGCCGGGCGCGGCCGCGGCGGTGCTGGACAACATGAAGCGGGGCTGGACCGTCACCCCCGCGGTGTCCATGACGCGGCAGCAGGACGTCGTGCACCGCGCCGTGGGCAAGGCGGGCATCGTCCTGGTCGGCGAGGGCAACCCGAACCGGCTGAGGGGTCTGCTGGCGGCCGAGAAGAAGAAGATGAACCGGGTCGTCGCGGACGTGCCGGTGCACGACATCGTCGTCGGCAACGACGAGGGCCAGGTGCCGCTGAAGAAGCTGCGGGCCACGCTGGTGAAGCTGCCGCGGGTGCTGCAGGGCCCGCAGGTCACGCAGGTCAACGACCGGCTGAAGGCGCTGGGCGACCTGATGAGCAACATGCCGATCCCGAAGGGCCCGATGCCCAAGGGCATGCGCATGCCGAAGGGCGGCGGCAAGCTGCGCTGAGCGCGGCGGCGCCCGTACGGGCACGGGGGCCCGGCCCGTACACGGAACCGGTGACCGGCCGACGGCCCCGGAAACCGCCCTCTCGGCCCAGCCTCAGAACCGCACCTCGACGGCGCGGGCGACGCGGTCGTGCAGACCGCGGGTGTCGCGGTCGAAGATGACGGCGGGGATCAGCAGGCAGAGCAGCACGGTGCGGGTGACGGTGGCGAGCGGGCCGAGCCGGGCGCCGTTCTCGGTGAGGACGCGGATGCGCATGATCCGCTTGCCCGGGGTGAAGCCGAGCGTGCCGACCAGCAGCACGCTCATCACGAAGAAGACGCCCATGGTCCACAGCCCGAGCGTCCGGGTGTCACCGCCGGCGAACAGCCCGTAGGCGATGAGCTGGCACAGCAGCCAGTCGACGACCAGCGCGGCGATGCGCCGGCCGACCGAGGCGACCGAGCCGGGCCCGGTCTCGGGCAGGCCGAGGCGCTCGCCCCGGTAGCCGAAGTCGACGCCCATGTCCTCGGCCGCCGAGCGGGGGCCGGAGAGCCACGATCCGATTGCTTGCCGCTTCTCCGCGTCATCCACGCATCCACGGTACTGCCAGGCCCGCGAAGCCCTTCCCCGCCCCCTGCCGGCGCCCGCGGACCGCATACGATTCCGGCCACCCGGGGGCCCGGCGGGTCCGGGTTCGCGGGCGCGGGCGGGGGCCGCGGTTAACATCGGCGAAACAAACGGGTCATGCCCGAGAAATCCCGGGTGCCTAGGCTCGGGCGAGCATGCCGGCACGCTGGCACGCCGGTATCGCGCACCTCGCGCAGGCTCTGCAGGCTTACCCGTCCCCTCGCGGCGGGGCATAGGAGGAATGGGATGTTCCAGAACGCCGACGAGGTCCAGCAGTACATCGCGGACAACGACGTGAAGTTCGTCGACGTGCGTTTCTGCGATCTGCCGGGCGTCATGCAGCACTTCACGGTGCCCGTGGACGTCTTCGAGCCCGACGGCCAGCTCATGTTCGACGGCTCGTCGATCCGGGGCTTCCAGGCCATCCACGAGTCCGACATGGCGCTCGTACCGGACCTCTCCACCTCCCGCGTCGACCCGTTCCGCAAGGACAAGACGCTCAACATCAACTTCTTCATCCACGACCCGATCACCGGCGAGCAGTACAGCCGCGACCCGCGGAACGTGGCCAAGAAGGCCGAGGCGTACCTGGCCTCCTCCGGCATCGCCGACACCGCGTACTTCGGCCCGGAAGCGGAGTTCTACGTCTTCGACGACGTCCGCTTCGAGACCAAGGCGAACGCCGGCTATTACCACATCGACTCCGAGGCCGGCGCCTGGAACACCGGCGCCGTCGAGGACGGCGGCAACCGCGGCTACAAGGTCCGCTACAAGGGCGGCTACTTCCCCGCCCCGCCGGTCGACCACTTCGCCGACCTGCGCGCGGAGATCTCCCTCGAACTCGCCGCCTCGGGCCTCAAGGTCGAGCGCCAGCACCACGAGGTGGGCACCGCGGGCCAGGCGGAGATCAACTACAGGTTCAACACGCTGCTGGCCGCCGCCGATGACCTGATGCTCTTCAAGTACATCGTGAAGAACGTCGCCTGGCGCAACGGCAAGACCGCGACCTTCATGCCCAAGCCGATCTTCGGCGACAACGGCTCCGGCATGCACTGCCACCAGTCGCTGTGGACCGGCGGCGAGCCGCTCTTCTACGACGAGCAGGGCTACGCGGGCCTGTCGGACACCGCCCGCTACTACATCGGCGGCATCCTCCGCCACGCCCCGGCGCTGCTGGCGTTCACCAACCCCACGGTGAACTCGTACCACCGCCTGGTCCCCGGCTTCGAGGCCCCGGTCAACCTGGTCTACTCCCAGCGCAACCGCTCCGCGGCGATCCGCATCCCGATCACCGGCGCCAGTGCCAAGGCCAAGCGCATCGAGTTCCGCGCCCCGGACTCCTCCGGCAACCCGTACCTGGCCTTCTCCGCGATGCTGCTGGCCGGCCTGGACGGCATCAAGAACAAGATCGAGCCCGCCGAGCCGGTCGACAAGGACCTCTACGAACTGGCCCCCGAGGAGCACGCCGCGGTCCCCCAGGTCCCGACGAACCTCCCGGCCGTACTGGAGTCCCTGGAAGCCGACCACGAGTTCCTGCTCCAGGGCGGCGTCTTCACCGCCGACCTGATCGAGACGTGGGTCGACTTCAAGCGCACCCAGGAGATCGAGCCCATCCAGCTCCGCCCGCACCCGCACGAGTTCGAG
The DNA here is from genome assembly GCF_013870535.1 of Streptomyces phytophilus. Lineage (GTDB taxonomy): Bacteria > Actinomycetota > Actinomycetes > Streptomycetales > Streptomycetaceae > Streptomyces > Streptomyces phytophilus. The sequence continues at coordinate 3,415 of NZ_JACBXC010000007.1, forward strand.
CTGTACTTCGACATCTAAAGGCCGGGGTCGGGCGACCTTATTCTGCTCGACGTCAGAAACGCTGCGAGGGCGGCTACCCCGTGACCGGGGTAGCCGCCCTCGTCGGCCGACGGAGCCGCACAAGGTCGTCGATGTTCACGTCGCCTGCCTCGCTTTGCCACTCATTCCGCGGTCATTCCTGTCTGCCCTTGGCGAAGTCCCCGGGTGGAGTCGAACTTTCGGCGCCGGGCCAGGGAGACGTGCACGAGGGCGATGAGCACCGGGACTTCGATGAGGGGGCCGACGACGCCTGCGAGGGCCTGGCCTGAGGTGACGCCGAAGGTGGCGATGGCGACCGCGATGGCGAGTTCGAAGTTGTTGCCGGCCGCGGTGAAGGCGAGCGTGGTGGTGCGGTCGTACGGGAGGCCGATGGCTCTGCCGAGGGCGAAGGTGCCGAACCACATGAGTGCGAAGTAGACCAGGAGGGGCAGCGCGATCCGGGCGACGTCCAGGGGGTGCGAGGTGATCGTCTCGCCCTGGAGGGCGAAGAGGAGCACGATCGTGAAGAGCAGCCCGTAGAGCGCCCACGGGCCGATGCGGGGCAGGATGCGCTGCTCGTACGCCGTGCGGCCGAGGCGGCGTTCGCCGATGCGGCGGGTGAGGAAGCCGGCGAGGAGGGGGACGCCGAGGAAGACGGCGACGTTGAGCGCGATCTTCCATGTCGAGATGTCGAGGTTTTCGCCGTCGCCCAGGCCGAGCCGGCCGGGGAGGAGGTCGAGGTAGAACCAGCCGAGGAGGCCGAAGGCCAGTACCTGGAAGACGGAGTTGAGCGCCACCAGGACGGCCGCGGCTTCGCGGTCGCCGCAGGCCAGGTCGTTCCAGATGATGACCATCGCGATGCAGCGGGCGAGCCCGACGACGATCAGGCCGGTGCGGTACTCGGGCAGGTCGGGCAGGAAGATCCAGGCCAGGGCGAACATCACCGCAGGGCCGATCAGCCAGTTGACCGCCAGGGAGGCGGTCAGCAGCCGGCGGTCGCCGGTGACGGCGTCCAGGCGGTCGTAGCGGACCTTGGCCAGCACCGGGTACATCATGATCAGCAGGCCGAGGGCGATGGGCAGGGAGATGCCGCCGGTCTCCACCTTCGCCAGTGCGTCGTCCAGCCCCGGGACGACCCGGCCCAGGCCGAGGCCGGCGGCCATGGCGAGCAGGATCCAGACGGCGAGGTAGCGGTCGAGCGTCGACAGCTTGCGGGCCACGTGCTCCTCGGCACCGGCTTCCGGGCCGGCGGTGACCACGTCAGCAGGCCCGCTTGCGGTCGGCGTCCACGGTGGCGCGGGCGGCTGCTCCCAGTTCGGCGAACGAGCCGGCCAGCGCCTCCAGCACCGCGGGGCGCAGCTTGTAGTACGTGAAGCGACCGCACGGCTCGGTCTCCACCACCCCGGCCTCGCGCAGCACCCGCAGATGGTTGGAGAGGTTCGTCTGCCGCGCTCCGGTCTCCTCCACGAGGTGCGTGGTGCACAGCGTCTCCGCGGCCAGGAGCTCGACGATCCGGACCCGGAGCGGGTCCGCCAGGGCGCGGATCACTTCAGTATCGACTGATGTCAGCATGGGCTGATATTGTCACATCAGGCGAAGCTGATGCCACCCCTCCCCCATCGCCGCACGACAAGAGAGACCGCGATGTCCGACAAGCCCTCCGTGCTGTTCGTCTGCGTCCACAACGCCGGCCGCTCCCAGATGGCCGCGGCCTGGCTGACCCACCTCGCCGACGACCGCGTCGAGGTCCGCTCCGCCGGGTCGGTCCCCGCCGACACCGTCAACCCCGCGGTCGTCGAAGCGATGCGGGAGGTCGGTATCGACATCGCGCACGAGCAGCCCAAGGTCCTCACCACCGATGCCGTGCGGGCGTCGGACGTCGTCATCACCATGGGCTGCGGCGACGCCTGCCCCGTCTTCCCCGGCAAGACCTACCTCGACTGGGATCTGGACGATCCGGCCGGTCAGGACGTCGCGGCCGTACGTCCCATCCGCGACGAGATCCGTACGCGTATCGAGTCCCTCATCGCCGACATCGCACCGGCAGCCGGCGCGTAAGGACCCGCCACCGGCCTCGCCGTGCCGTTGTGCGATAAGCCGTCAGCGCCGCGGCCGCGCTGATCGCGGCGAGGGCGGCGAAGAGGTTCGGGTAGCCGCCGAGCGGCGCGGCCAGGGCGGTGCCCGCGAAGGGGGCCAGGGCCGAGGCGGTGACGGTGGGGGCGGCGAGCAGGCCGGAGAGGCGGCCGTAGTGCGTGGTGCCCCAGCGGTCGGTGATGGCGGTGGCCTGCAGGAGGGTGAGGTTGCCGCGGACGATGCCCGCGGCGACGGCGAGGGTGGCAAGCAGCGCGTAGGGGCCGGGGATGAGAGCGAAGGCGGCGGTGCCCAGTCCGCCCAGGGCGATGAGGGCGACGGTGCGCGTCCCGGGGCGGGTGCGGCGGGCGAGGGCCGCGTACAGGGTGCGGCCCATGGTCTGGCCCAAGCCTCCCAGTCCGAGGGCCCAGGCCGCCTGGCCGGTGGTATAGCCGCGTTCGAGGAGCAGCGGCACGACGGTGACGACGACCGCGTACATGGCGAAGGCGGAGAGCGTCAGGGCTGCGGCGAGGAGTGCGAAGGTGCGGCTGCGGGCGATGCTCGTGGAGGTCGTCGGGCCTGCCGTGGGGGCCGGCGGGGCGGGAGGCCAGGGGCCGCGGAGGGCGAGGGCGTGGGCGGGCAGGGTGAGGGCGGCCAGGACGGCCGCGAGGATGAGGTAGCTGTGCCGCCAGCTGAAGTGGTCGGCGAGTTGGGCGGTCAGGGGCGCGAAGACGGTGGAGGCGAGGCCGCCGGCGAGGGTGACGGCCGTGAGGGCACGTACGTGGTCCGGCGCGTACCAGCGGGTGAGAGCGGCGAAGGCCGGCTGGTAGAAAGTGGCCGCCATCGCGAGCCCGGCCAGCAGCCAGCCGGCGACGAACTGGGGCAGGTTGGGCGCGGTGGCGATGACGGCCAGGCTCGTGACGGCGGCGGCCGACCCCAGGGTCATCACCCCGCGGGGGCCGCGGGCGTCGAGGATGCGGCCGATGCGGATGCCGGCGAGTGCGGAGACGAGGAGCGCGGCGGAGAACGCCGCGGTGGTGGCCGCCGGGCTCCAGCCGGTGGCGGCGGTGATCTCGGGGTTGAGGACGGGGAAGGCGTAGTAGACGACGCCCCAGCTCGTGATCTGGGTCAGGCACAGGGCGGGCAGAGCCGCGCGGGGACGCGGCCGGCGACCGGCCGCGGTCGCGTCCCCGCGCGTACCGACATCGCTCATCGACCGGTCAGCAGCAACCGGCCGCCGCGGGCTGTTGCTCCGCCGTGGCGGCAGCCGCGGGCGTGCAGCAGCTGCTGTTCTGCTCCTTGGCCAGGGAGTCCGCGTCGGCCTTGACGACGTACACCTCCCACGGCTCCTGGCCCGGGCCCTGTACCCAGACCTTGTCCTGCAGGGCGTAGCAGCAGGTCGTGTCGTCCTCCTCGACGGTGGCCAGCCCGGCCAGGTCCAGCCTGGCCGTGGCCTGCTGGACGTCCTCGCTGGATGCCACCTCTACTCCCAGGTGGTCCAGGCGGGTGCCCTCTCCCTCCGCTCCCTCGATGAGGACCAGCTTGAGGGGAGGCTCGGCGATGGCGAAGTTGGCGTAGCCGTCGCGGAGCTTGGCCGGCTCGGCACCGAACAGCCTGCTGTAGAAGTCGATCGATGCCTGCAGGTCGGGGACGCGCAGGGCGAGTTGTATCCGGGACATGAGCCGTTCCTTCTGTATCGACGTTCTTCGATGTCGCTCAGCATGCACCCGGGATCGACGTCCGTCAACATAGAGGTTCATCAAATCCGACGGACAGGCCGGCAGCCCGATGCGGGCACACCCCTTGGCAAGTGATTCGACGGGTGTCAACATAGAGGCATGTCTAAGTTGGCCTCGGACTCCGCCACGCTCGCCACCGTCACGCCGCTGGGGTGCTGCCGGCCGCTGGGGCGCGAGGAGTTGTCCGCCGACGACGCGGAGCCGATCGCCGCCATGTTCAAGGCGCTGTCCGACCCCGTCCGGCTGCGGCTCTTCTCGAAGATCGCGGTTCGGCCGGGCGGGGAAGCGTGCGTCTGCGAGATCCAGGACGTCGGCGTCTCCCAGCCCACGGTCAGCCACCACCTGCGCAAACTGCGGGAAGCCGGGCTGCTGTTGTCGGAACGCCGCGCCAGTTGGGTGTACTACCGGGTCGCACCCGGAGCGCTGTCGGTCATGGCCGGCCTGCTGTCGCAGGCCGACTGAACGACAGCCCGGTGCCTCAACCCGTGCTGCGCGGTCCGGGGTCGAGGCACCGGGGCGGAGTGAACGTCGAGGAGTGACCTTGTCGGCAGGAGGTGATCAGACAGCCGCGGCAGCGGGAGAAGCCGCGGCGGGCAGGTCCAGGAGGACGGTCGTGTCGCACAGGCGCTCCACCTGCGCCGGGTCGTGGGAGACGAGGAGGACCGTCCGGCGGCCGCGGAGCGCCGCGATGGACTGCTCGACCGTGTCCCTGCTCTGTTCGTCGAGCGCGCTGGTGGGCTCGTCGAGGAGCAGCCCGGCCGGCTCCAGGGCCAGCGCGCGGGCCAGGCAGAGCCGCTGCCGCTGTCCCGCGGAGAGGGTCTGGGCCGGGGCGTCGAGCCTGTCGGATACCTCCTTCCACAGTCCGGCCTCGGTGAGGGCCTGTTCGGCCCGCTCGCGCAGTGCCTCCCGGGACGCGCGCAGGACGTGACGCAGGCCGAACAGGGCGTTGTCGAGGACGCTGCCGCCGAAGACGACCGGTGTCTGGGGTACGAGGACGACCTTGGCTCTGAGGTCCGCGTCGCCCTTGCCGGGTGCGATGGTGCGATCGAGGACCTTCAGGTCGCCGTCTCTGACGAGCCCGTCGGGGAGCAGGTCCACCAGCGCACGCAGGACGGTGGACTTGCCGGCGCCCGAGGGGCCGCACAATCCGGTGGTGGAGCCGCGTTCGAGGGTGAAGGAGACCGGGCCGACCAGGGTCTTGTCACGGGTGCGTACGCGTAGTTGGTGCACGGTGATTACGTCGTCCATCGTTCTCCTTCGAAGCGGTTGCGCAGCGCGATCGCCGCGCTGAGGAGTACCGCGGTGATCAGGACCAGCACCATGGCGCTGCCCCACGCCTGGTCGACGGCCTGCGGGTCGCCCGAGTCCTGGGAGAGGGTGAAGATGTGGGTCGGCAGTGCCTGCACCGGGGACTCCACGATCCCGTTCGGCACCGTGGGAGCGCCGAAGAACACGGTGGCGGTGAAGAGCAGCGGAGCGGTCTCGCCGGCTGCGCGCGCCAGGCCGAGCAGCAGGCCGGTGACGGTGGCGGGCCAGGTGTAGGGAACGACGACCGACCGGATGTACTGGGCACGTGTCAGCCCCAGCGACAGTGCGCTCTCGGTGAGTTCGGGTGGCAGGCTCCGGATGCGTGCCGCGGTGGTCAGGGCGACGACGGGTGCCACGACGGGGACGAGCACGATGGCGCCGGCCAGCCAGGACCTTCCCCATCCCATGCTGGTGGACAGGATGACGAAGCCGGCGAGCCCCAGCAGGATGGTCGGCACGCCGCCCAGGACGAGCGTCAGCGTCTGCAGCACACGCGCCGTCCGCGCGGAGGCGTGGGTGCCGATCAGGATGCCGGCGCCGAAGCCCAGCGGCAGGGCGAGCAGCCCTGTGGTGACGACGAGCAGGAGGGTGCCGGTTATCTGGTCGCGTACGCCTCCGCCGGCCGCTCCGGTCGCCGCGCTGACCCAGAACGACGGGTTGAACGCCGAGGTGCCCCGTGTCACGAGGAGGCCGAGAATTCCGATCAGCAGTGCGCTGGGCAGCAGCAGGGCTCCCAGCCGCCATACCGTCAGCAGCCGGTCCCGCTGCTGCCGCAGCCGCGGTGTCGGCAGGTGCCCGGCCTTCCGCGTGCTCCGGCGCCGTTCCCGTGTGCCCCAGATGGTCGCTCCGGCCACCAGCGCCAGAAGGAGGAGGCCCAGGCCGCACAGGGCGGCGAAGTGCGGTCCTGAGGTGCCGGCGAGTACGGGCTCGGGGCCGGCGAGTTTCGTGGTCAGCGTCTGGCCGGGGTGGCTCAGCGAGTCGAGGAACTCGCCGAAGCCGTGGGGCATCCGCCCGTCGGCCCTGCCCACCACCAGGAACACCGCGATGGCTTCGCCGAGCGCCCGGGCCAGACCGAGCAGCACGGCGGCGCGCATCCCCGACCGCGCCAGCGGCAGGACCGCCGAGCGGATCACTTCCCCGCGGGTGAGGCCGAGGGAGTAGGCGGCCTCGCGGTAGCGGTCGGGCACGGCGGAAAGGGCGTCGACGCTGACGGCCACGACCGTGGGAACGATCATGACGGCCAGGACGATGCCGGCTGCCGCGAGGCTGTCTCCGCCCGGCACGTCGGCGATCGACGCGATGACGGGACGGATGACGGCGATGCCGATGAGGCCGTAGACGATCGACGGGACGGCGGCGAGCAGCTCCACGCACATGCGCATCGGCCGGGCGATGCGCGGCGGGAGGTACTCCGACAGCGCGATGGCCGCCGCCCATCCGATGGGTACGGCGAGGACGAGGGCGAGGACGGAGACCACAGCGGTGCCGTAGATCATCGCCAGGCCGCCGAAGGCCGCGTTGGGCGGGCTCCACGCGGACTCGGTCACCAGGTTCAGCCAGTCGACGGTGCCGCTGCCGATACCGCTGCCGAGATATCCGACAACGGCGAGAAGCAGCCCCGCGACGGCGAGTGCTCCGGCGTAGGTCCAACTCCACACCCACGTCGACGGCCTGGGGCGTCTGCCCTCGTCGGAGGTGGCGGATGGTCGAGCCGGTGTCTTGGTCGTAGCCATCGGCTACTTCCCGATTTCCTTGAGCTTCAGGTAGCCGTGCTTCGTCATCAGCTCCTGCCCCTTCGGGGACAGGACGTAGTTGATGAACTTCTTCGACGTGCCCTCCGGCTCGCCGTCGGTGATGAGGTACAGCGGCCGGGACATCGGGTACGTGCCCGTGGCGATGTTCTCGGGACTGGGCGCGATGCCGTCCAGCGTCACGACCGCCAGGTCGTCGTGCCCTTCGACGAAGCTGGTGGACAGCGGTGCCACGGCGCCGGGGGTCGACTTCAGCTTGTTGCGCGTTTCGAGGTTGCCGCCGACGATGGCGAAGTTGCCCGACTCCGGCGGGGGCGGGGCTTTCTCTTCGCCGTAGATGTACTTGTCGAGGACTTCACGGGTGCCGCGTCCGGGTTCCTTGTCGTAGACGAAGACCTCCAGGTCCGGGCCGCCGACCTCGGACCAGTTGGTGATCTTTCCTTCGAACAGGTCACGTACCTGTGCCGCGGTCAGGTTCTCCACTCCGGCCTCGGCGACTTCGTCGGTGACGATGACGCCGACGGCGTCCGCGCCGACCTGGGTGACGCGGAAGTCGGTGTCGGGGTGGGCGGACTCGTCCTCCGGTGCAATGGGCTTCGAACTCATCGCGATGCCGATCTGGCCCGCCGCGAGCTGGGAGATGCCGCCCGCGGAGCCGCCCTGGGTCGCCACGATGATGTCGAGGCCCTTCGCCTTGAGCGCCTCGGCCGCGTCCGCGGCCACAGGAGCCACGGTGGTGGAGCCGCTGACCTGCAGCGCACCCCCCGATCCGGCGTCGTCGCCGGCGCAGCCGGACAAGGAGACGAACAGGACGGCGGTCGAGGTGAGATATGCGGCGCGGCGCTTGTAAGTGATCACTAAGGGGACTCTTCTCTCTGCATGCGTGCGCGTGGTGTGCGCTGTGGATGTGTGGTCCGGGACGGGCTCAGCCCTTTCGCGTGGTCACCCGGCGCGCTGGTGGGCGACGGGTCGGCGAAGTGGTCAAGTGGTCCCGCGCGGTCTCCCGGAGGGGGAGACGGCGGTGCACGCATGGCCGCGGAAGGCGTCCGTGGAAGCAGGCATGTGGAAGCGAACGGACTGGTGCATTGTCAGATCCTTCGGGTTGGCGGTGCCCTGAAGAGGACGCGGGACATCGCGCCCCGAAGGGCTGCCCCGCGCAGGCTGCGGTGGATCTGGCGCAGGTGTGCCGACAGCGGGTCGCTGCCGGCCTGGGGAAGAGCGCCGGGCTCAGGCCGCCCGGATGGTGCGGTCCCCTTTCCTCAGGAGGCGGCGGTCAGCCAGACGTGGCCTGCCGCCTCCAGGTGGACATCCATCCCGCCGGCGGCGGGACTGGTGCGCATGGAGCCGCTGATGAAGCGCCAGGCGCTGTCGGCGTACTCGGGCAGCAGGGCGTCGAGGCCGATGCGGGTTTCGTGCGTGGACGGGTTGTGGAGGCCCAGCACCACGCAGGACCGGTCGGCCGGTTCGCGTACGACGATGTCGATCCCCTGGGTGTCCAGGTGGCGCACGACGGCGTCGTCGGCGAATGCGGCCGCGACGTGCGGCGCATCCAGGCACCGCGTCGATTCCGGTACCTGAGTCCAGACGGCCTTCACGGGAGCGGAGAGGTGGGGGGTCACAGCAGCGTCCTTCCTGTCATGGCGGATCCCGGCTTTCTGCCGAGCAGGTGCAGGACGGTGGGGGCGACGTCGGCGAGCGTCGCCGCCGCGGGCAGTGCCGGCGCGGGCGCTCCCCAGTCGCGCGGGACGATCACCAGAGGGACCGGGTTGGTGGTGTGTCCGCCGTAGGGGCGGGTGGTGCCGTCCGCCGCCTCCTTGGTCATCTTCTCGGCGTTGCCGTGGTCGCCGACCGCCAGCACCCACCGCCCGCCGGCACGTGCTGCCCTGAGGATCCGCCCCACCGCGCTGTCCGTGGCCTCGCACGCGGCGACGGTGGCGGCCAGGTCGCCGGTGTGCCCCACCACGTCGATGTTGGCCAGGTTGGCGACGACGAGTTCGGCGTCCGCCCGGCCGGCGGCCTCGATGACGGCCGTGGCGACGCGGTCGAGGTTCATCTGCGGGCGCGCAATGTAGTCGGGCTTGCCGTCGCCCGTGATCCGCACGTGCTCCTCGACGCTGCGCGCCGTGTCGTCGCGGCCGTTGATGTAGTACGTCACGTGCTCGAACTTCTCCGCCTCGGCGATACGGACGCTGCGCACTCCGGCCTCGGAGAGTTCGTCGGCCAGGCCGCCGGAGGCGTCCGCCCGCTCCACCAGCGGCGGGATCGCGGCACGGGTGTCGTACCGGGCCAGGCTCAGCATCCGCGTCGAGCGCCCGGTGGCCGTGAGGTGCCCGACGAGGCGGTCGGCGAACTGCTGGATGCGGTCGCTGCGGAAGTTGAACCACAGCACCGCGTCCCCGTCGGCGACGGCCGCGTCTCCGGCAGCCGTGAGCACGCCGGCGGGCACCCACTCGTCGCCGCGCCCGGAGGCGGCCAGCGCCTGCCGGACGCTGCCGGCGGGCGCGCCCCGGCCGTCGGCGACCAGGGCGACGGCCTGCTCGGTGAGGTCCAGGTTGCCGGCCTTGTCCATGGCGTAGCCGCGGCCGACGACGGTGGCGAGCTGTCCCGTCCCGGCGCGGCGGGCCAGCTCGTCGACCCGGGTCAGGAAGGCGTGGGCGGTGCCGTCGGCGACGTCCCGCCCGTCGGTGATGGCGTGGATGAACACGCGGCCCACTCCGCGGGCCGATGCTGCCGCCAGGAGTTCGCCGAGGTGCTCGATGTGGGAGTGGATCTGCCCGTCCGAGCACAGGCCGATCAGATGCAGGGCGCTGCCGGCGGCAGCCGTGTCGTCCAGGACGGAGCCCAGCGGGGGGTGGCTGCGCAGGGTGCCGGCGGCGATGGCCTGCTGGACCAGCAGGCTGTCGTACGGCACGGGCCGTCCGGCGCCGATGACCATGTGGCCGATCTCGGAGTTGCCGACCGTACCGGCGGTCAGTCCGACGGCTTCGCCGGAGGCGTCGGCGAGCGTGTGCGGGAACCGCGTGACGACGTCGTCCAGGACCGGAGTACGGGCCAGCGCCAGGGCGTTGTCGTCGGCCGCCGGGGCGTGGCCCCAGCCGTCGAGCACCAGCAGGATGCCCGGACCGGCGAACGGCGCGTCGGGCGCGCTCATACAGTGCTCGTGAGGGCGGGGTGCAGGGTGTCGAGGGTCTGCCAGAAGGTGGGGAAGGACTTGGCGACGCAGCCGGGGTCCTTGATGACCACCCCCTCGGTGCGCAGGCCGGCGATGGCGAAGGTCATGGCGATGCGGTGGTCGTCGTAGGTGTCGATCTCCGCGCCGACCGGGGTGCCCCCGGTGATGTACATGGCGTCGGCGTGCTCTTCGACCTCGATGCCCATCTTGCGCAGCTCGGTGGTGACGGCGGCGATGCGGTCGCACTCCTTGACCCGCAGGGAGGCGATGTTGGTGATGCGCGTGGTGCCCTCGGCGTGGGCGGCGGCGACCGCCAGGGACGGCACGACGTCGGGCATGGCCTCCATGTCGATGTCGATGCCGCGCAGCGGACCGCCGGTCAGCGTGGTGGAGTCGTCCGTGACCTCGGCGCGGCAGCCCATGCGCTCCAGGGCCTGGACCAGGTGCGCGTCGCCCTGGTGGGATCCGCTGCCGATGCCCGGGATGACGACCCTGGACCGGAGGACGGCCGCGGCGATCAGGAAGTAGGACATGCCGGAGGCGTCCGGCTCGACCGTGACCGTACCGCCCCGTGCCTGCTGCCCGGCGGCGACGGTGAAGCGCCGGTGGCCGTCGCGGTCGACTCGTACGCCCATCTCCTGCAGCGCAGCGAGCGTCATCTCCACGTACGGCTTGGAGACCAGCTCGTCGCTGATGGTGATCTCGGTCGTGGTCCGGGCCCGCAGCGCGTTGATGATGAGGCTGGAGGTGAACTGGCTGGAGACCGCGCCGCTGAGGGAGGTGGCGCCTCCCGTGAAGGAGCCGCCGACCACGCGGATGGGCGGGCTGCCGTTGCCGCGTACCGCGGCGGCGTCCACCCCGAGGGAGGGCAGCGCCTTGAGGAGGTCGCCCATGGGGCGCTCCTGCATGCGGGCGTTGCCGTTGATGATCGTGGTGCCCTCGGCGTGTCCGGCCATGGAGATCAGGAACCGCAGCGGGGTGCCCGCGCCGCCGACGTACATCTCCTCGCTCGGTGCGCGCATCGGCCTGCCGGTGGGGGTGACCCGGATGCGGGCTGCCTTCCGGTCGATGTCGCAGGTGACGTGTCCGAACATCTCGATGGCGCGGGCGAGATAGACGGTGTCGTCGGAGAGCAGCGCGTTGTCGACGACCGTCTCCTGCCCGGACAGGGAGGCGATGGCCAGGTAGCGGTTGGTGTAGCTCTTGGAGCCCAGGACGTGGACGGTCTCGTCGAAGCCGGGCAGCGGCCGGACGGTGACGGACTCGGCCTCAAGGCGCGGGTCGGACGTTACGGTCATGCACTGCCTCCAGCGGTTCTTCGGGGACGAGCGTGCGGCGTTCGCGGGGCGGGTCAGGCTCTGACGACCCGGCAGGCGAAGCACTTGAATGCCTGCTGGCCGGAGAGGTTGTCGTAGTAGCGGTCGTCGGGCAGGGTGTTGGCCGCTTCGTAGCGGGGGTCTTCGTAGAGGTCGCCCGTCTTCTGGGCGGGGCCGAAGGTGTTGGGTACGAACACGGTGTCCGTACGGATCCCCTCCCACAGCAGCGCCGTGCCCGTGACAGAGCCGCGCGGGCTTTCGACGCGGACGTCGTCGCCGTCACGGATGCCTGCCCGGCGGGCGGTGTCGGGGTGGATCTGGACGAAGCGGATGCCGTTGAGCTGCTTGCCCGTCGGGGTCCAGTGGGTGACCGCGGCGAAGTGCACGACGCTGGGCCGGCCCGTCATCCCCATCAGCGGGAAGTCCCGGTGCACGGCGTCGTTCCCGGGGACGCCCAGGCGCACCGGGTGGGTGACGGCCTGGGGGTTGAGGGGGTTGGTGACGAAGGCGCGGCCGTACGCCAGGGTCGGGTTCTTTCCGGTGACCTCGGGGTGGGTGTAGAAGATCGGCAGGGCGCTGTGCCCGGTCGCGGCGAGCTTCTTCTCCAGCTCCGGGGTGGTGATCTCGACCTTGCCGCTGGGGGTGAGGAAGCGTTTGCCGCGATTGCCGGGATCCAGCGACGCGGCGGCTTCGTACCAGCTCGGGTGGTCCAGGTACAGGGTGCTGACCCCGGGGTGCTCCGGTGTGGGGCACGGCCAGCGCAGCGGCTCGGTGCGCCGGCGCATCCGGGTGCGGGTCATGCCGCCCGCCCCGGGGGTGTGGGCGACGAAGTCGTCCCACAGGTGCCGGTAGTCCGTCCACCGCTCCGGGAACGCCTCGCGCCACTGCGCCCCCGGGCGGTCGGTGTCCAGTTCGGCCAGGGCGTGCGCGAGGCCGATCCAGATCTCCCAGTCCGGCCGCGACTCGCCCACCCGGTCGACGACCTGCTCCTGCCAGCGGATGGCCCTGTCGTCACGGCGCATGTAGACGCCTTCCATCTCCAGCCCGCTGCAGACGGGCAGGATGACGTCGGCGTAGTACGCCGCTTCCTCCATGAACAGGCCGGTGTAGACGTAGAAGTCGAGCTGTTCGAAAGCCTTCTTGACCTTGGTGGTGTTGGCGGAGGAGACCAGCGGGTTGCCCTGCGTGATCACCGCGCGCAGCCGGTACGGGTCGCCCGTCAGGATGGACTCGGCGAAGTAGTCCGGGCCGACGGGCAGCGCCTCGCGCCGCTCCGGCACGTCGGCGGTGAGCGGCGGCAGGTGCAGGTCGCCGGGCCAGGTGTTGTGCATGAAGTTGCAGCCGGCACCCGGTACGCCGACGTTGCCGGTCACCGCGGCCAGGAACGCCGCCACGCGGTAGGTGTCGAAGGCGCCGAGCTGGTGGGAGATGCCGGCGTTGCAGAAGATCGCCGCCGGTTTCGCCTGCGCGTACTCCTCGGCCATCTCCCTGATGGTGGCGGCGTCCACGCCGGTGACCTTCGCCGCCCACGCGGGGGTGTACCGGTGCTTCTCCAGGTGGGCGTGCAGTTCGTCGAAGCCGACCACCCAGCGCTTGACGAACGCCTTGTCGTACAGCCCTTGTTCGACGATGTGGTGGAGCATGGCCAGCAGCAGGGCGAAGTCGGTGTGCGGCTTGGGCGCCACCCACCGGTCGGCCTCCGCGCCGGTCGGGGTCAGCCGGGGGTCGACCACGGTCAGGGTGGCCCTGGTCTTCCTCCGGCCGCGCAGCAGGTAGTCGAAGGTCACCGGGTGGGTTTCGGCCTGGTTGGTGCCGAGGAACAGGTAGTGGCGGGCGGAGCCGAGGTCGTCCTTGCCGGTGGCACCGTCGGTGCCGTAGCCGTTGGTGAAGTTCCCCAGGCCGAACGTGGTCGCCAGGGCATTGCCGCCGGCGTCGTTGCAGACGGGGCCGACGTCGGTGTTGTTGGGGCTGCCGAGCATGGCGAACAGGCGGGCCACGAGGGAGCCCGTGCCCCGGGGCAGGCGGCCGGTGGTGCGGTTGGCGATGGTGTGCGCCTGCCCGGCGTCCCGCAGCTCCAGCAGCTTTCCGGCGATGGTGCGGAGAGCCTCGTCCCACGTGACGGGTTCGAACGTCGAGTGCGACGAGCCCTTCGCACCGGCGACGCGGCGCAGCGGCCGGGTCAGCCGTTCTGCGTTGTAGACCAGCTGCGGCATGAGTTCGGCTTTGACGCACACCTGGCCCTGCTGCACCGGATCGTCGTCCTCGCCCCGCACCGCGAGGATGCGGTCGGCCTTGAGGTCGACGTTGAGCCGGCAATTGGAGTTGCAGAACTGGCAGGCGGTGGCAACGGTCTTGTCCGGCGTCAGGGCGGCCGACCGGTCGGTGAACGCCGACCGCGCGCCCCCGTTGCCGGCTGCCTCCCCGTCTGCCGCGGCGGTGCCGTCGGTGGCGGCGTCGGTGGCGGCGTGAGCCGAGACGACCGGCAGCAACGCGGGGGTACCCAGTCCGGCACCCCCGACGACGCTGCCGCGCACGAAACCGCGCCGGGAAAGACCGTGCTGTTCGGACTTCATAGAGGCTCAAGGCTCCTTCCGCCCGGGGTGCGGGGGACGAACGGGCATGACGGTGCCTCAGCCGTGCGCGCGACGCACGACCTCGTCGGCTGCTGCGGTGGTGCCGTGGTGATCAGGCCGCCGAGGCCGCGGGCACACCCGGCCTGCTGCGCACAGCGGAGAGGAACGCCTTGAGGATCTTGTGCTCGGCGCCCGGCGCGGACGACAGCTCGGGCTGGAAGAGGCTGCCCATGAAGAAGGGGTGGCCGGTGATCTCCAGGGCGCGGGCCGCACCGTCGCCGTCCCAGGCGCTGAACCGCAGGTCGCCCTGGTTGGCCGCGTCCATGAAGGAGTCCGCCAGCCCGTAGTCGCAGTGGAAGATCTCCTCCACCTCGGTCGTGCCGTAGATGCCGGCGAGGTGGGAGCCTTCTTTGACCTTCAGCGGGGCCTTCTCTCCGCGGAAGGAACACGTCAGCGGCGTGACCAGGGGCATCAGCTTCTCCGGGTCTTCGTCCACGCCCTCTGCCTCCGGCAGGTGCAGGACGTTCTGCGCGTGTTCGACGAGGGCGCTGAAGAAGCCCCCGCAGGTGCCGAGAAACGGCAACCGGTTCTCGCGTGCGTACCGGACGGCGATGTGCACGCCCTTCTGGTTGAAGTACGGAGCTCCGGGCACCACCCAGATGCCGTCCCAGCCCGCCAGCGCGGATGCGTCGTGGATGTCGGTGGTCGGGATCCACTCCGTGGTCAGGTCCCACCGCTCGCGCATCGCGTCGATCCTGGGGTGGGACGGCTCGTCGTGATTGCCGCGATCGCCCACCAGGGCAAGGCGTGGCTGAGTAGAGACTGACATCGTTTCCCCCTTTGTGGTTCGACAGGCCCGGGAACCAGCCGCCGCCAGTGACTGATTTCCAGCCTCGTGTGCGGAGCCGGACGTGTGCCGAACGCGTCCGACTACGCAGTTGTCATCGGGTTCGAGGTGGCGTCAGGTCCGTGCCGCCATGCACGGACCTCATGGAAGACGAAGGTGTGTGGGCGCTACCGCGGTGCCGTCGGCGGTGCGGCTGCCAGCAATTTCCTGCCGGATGTACGCATCTGTTCCATCCCCCTGGCACCTCGTGCGAGACCTTCTGCACGGAACCCCGTGCTGCTTCTCGGTCAATTTATCGATGACGGTCGAAGTATTCGAGGGTCCCGTACGCGGCGGGGAAAGATTTGCGCCAACTCTCCGAGACTCCATGCGACTTCCTCCCGGCGCGGCGCTCCATCCGGCAGCCGACCCCGGCGGCCCGGCCCGCACGCCCTTTGCGCACATCAGCGCGGGAGTGCACCGATCAGCCGGGGGAATCCTGAGGTCACGGGGCAGATGGCTGGAATTAGCGCACAACACACGCCCCTATCAACAGCCATCGCTGTTGATAGGGGCGAGAGCTGTTTAGATACGGCTGGTCGGCCCCGACCTCCCGCGGGGACCACGCCCGTTGCGTCCGAGGAGAGCGTGAGTGAACAGCTCCACCGGCCATCCACGCCGATGGCAGATCCTGAACGTCCTGTGCCTGAGCCTGGTACTGATCGGCCTGGACACCCTCATCCTGAATCTGGCCCTGCCCAGCATCCAGAAGGATCTGGATGCCACCAGCAGTCAGCTCCAGTGGATGGTCGACTCGTACGCCCTGGCCTTCGGCGGACTGCTGCTCATGGCCGGCGGCCTGTCCGACCGGTTCGGCCGCAAGAGGCTGCTGTCGATCGGTCTGGCCGCCTTCGCGCTGACCAGCCTGGGCGCCGCGTTCGCCGCCGGCGCCGAGGCGCTGATCACGTTCCGCGCCCTGATGGGCATCTCGGCGGCGCTGATGATGCCCGCCACCCTGGCCATCATCAAGGACGTCTTCCCGCGCGAGGAGCAGGGCAAGGCCATCGGCATCTGGTCCGGTGCCGCCGCCGTCGGCGTCCCGCTCGGCCCGCTCGTCAGCGGCCTGCTGCTGGAGCACTTCTGGTGGGGCTCGATGTTCCTCATCAACGTCCCGCTGGCCGCCATCGCCCTGATCGGCGCCGCCAAGTTGATCCCCGAGTCCAAGGCGGCGGACCATCCCGGGCTGGACCTGGTCGGCGCCCTGCTCTCGGTGGGCGGCCTGGTCGCCATCGTCTACGGGCTGGTCGAGGCGCCGCACAACGGCTGGGGTGACATCGTCACGCTCGGCTCCCTGTTCGCGGGCGTCGCCCTGATGGTCGCCTTCGTGGCCTGGGAGCGGCACACGGCCCACCCCATGCTCGACGTCGGCCTGTTCCTCAACGCCCGCTACGGCGGCGGCGCCCTGGCGATCGCCTGCACCTCCTTCGGCCTGTACAGCGGCCTGTATCTGCTCACCCAGTACCTCCAGTCGGTACTGGAGCTGGACCCCCTGGGCGCCGGGCTGCGGATGCTCGCCATCGGCACGATGATGATCGGTGCCCCGCTGTCGGCGAAGCTCGTGGAACGGGCCGGCCTGAAGGCCACGGTGGTGTTCGGGCTGCTGCTGTGCGCCGTCGGCATGGGCATCCTGGCCGGCCTGTCCGTCGACGACGAGAACCAGGCCCTGCTCGGTCTCGCCGTGTTCGGCCTGGGCATGGGCATCGCCCTGCCGGCCGCGGTCGACGCGATCCTGGTCGTCTCCGCCGCCCGCCAAGCGGGCGCCGGCTCCGCGGTGGCGGATGTCGGCATGCAGGTCGGCGGCGCGCTCGGCATCGCCATCAGCGGCAGTGTGGTCACCACCCTCTACCGCGACGACCTGCCCCAGGCCGCCCGACTGCCCGGCGAGGCCGGGGCGGCGGTCCGCGAGTCCCTGGCGGGCGCCTCCGCCACCGCCGAGCAACTCGGCGGTACGGCGGGCCGCCGGGTGCTGGACGCCGCGCAGCATTCCTTCGTCGGCGGCTTCGCCACCACGTTGATGATCGCCGTCGGCGTCGCGGTCGCGGGAGCGCTCACCACGGCATTCGTCCTGCCCCGGGCCCGCGTGGCCGAGGACGACGCCACCGCGCGGGCCGAAGTCGCCGCCCCCGGCGGCAAGGCGGACTCCCCGGCCTCCTCCTAGGTTCGGGGAGAGCGAGGGTGCGTAGGATTGAACCCGCGGTCCCCATCGACTCACCCGGCGTGGCGGGTCCATGGCCGGACGGCAGGTACAGGGGTGAGAGGAAGGTGACGATGGCCCGGCCGGCGAAGTTGAGGGTCGCGGTCAGCGATCCCGCCCAGTGGATCGGCGAACGCGAGCGGGCCCGGATGCTGGCGCCCAAGCTGCGCGCGCTGGCCGACGAGACGCGGCTGATGCTGATCCTGCTGATCGCGCAGCGTCCGCGTACGGTCAAGGAGTTGCAGGAGGCCACGGGCCTGAGCCAGACGCTGGTCAGTCATCATCTGGCACCCTTGCGCGAGCAGGAACTCGTCGAGGCCGTTCCCAAGGGCCGCAGCAACCAGTACGTGATGTGCTGTCAGACCCTGGCCGAGCCGCTGCGTATGTTCGCCAGCCTGGCGGCCATGGACCCCGAGACGGTGGCGGCCTGCCTCCAGCCCGAGGCCGACCAGGCAGGCACCGTACAGAACGCCTGACGCCCGGCACGAGCGCGTCCGGCCGGTGCCCTCTCGCATCCGCGAAGGGGCACCGGCCGGACGGCAGGCGACGGTCTACTGCTGAAGGCTGTCCTGGAAGCGGTCCCGGATGTCCAGGGGACTCAGGGCGTTGGTCGCCCGCGGCGGGATCGCGCCAGTGCGCGGCAGCGTCGTCACACTGATCAGATGCGGCCCCGGGGCCGCGCGTGCACTCTCCATCGCGGACCGCAGGGTGTCCCGGGTGTCGCAGGCGGCCGCGCTCGCGTAGCCGGCCGCCAGCGCCGCCTGCGGGAACGAGGTGGTCGCCGACGTGGTCGCCTGCCCGCCCGTCGACTCGTGCACGCGGTTGTCGAGTACGACGTGGATCAGGTTGCCGGGCGCCGCGTGGCCGATCATCGACAGCGCGCCCAGGTGCATCAGCAGCGCACCGTCCCCGTCCAGGACCACCACCGTCCGCTCCGGATGCGTCAGTGCCACTCCCAGGCCGAGCGAGGAGGCGTGGCCCATCGAGCCCTGCATGTAGAAGTTGCCCGGTGCGTCGGCGACGGCGAACGCGTCACGGCCGGTGTAGCCGGTGGTGGCGACGACGGCCGCCTCCGGCACAGCGGCCGTGACGACACGGATGGCCTCCGCCGCCTCAAGCCCCTCGGCCGGGGCGGCGCCGGTTGCCGCGGCCTTGCCGATCGCGCCGCGCTCCACCAGGACGAACGGGGCCCGCTGCGCGGCCAGGTCCTGCTCCGCCTTCGCCAGGATCGCCGCGAACTCCTCCGTGCCGTCCTCGGCGTACAGGGTGTAGTGGGGGGTGTCGACGCTGTCGAGCAGACCGGGAGTCGCCGGTCCCATCACCGCGTGCTGGGGTTCGTCGGTGGCCGGGTCGGGCCAGCCGCGCAGGCTCGTGAAGGTCAGGATCGGCAGCCGGTAGGTCATCACCAGCGAGGTGAGCGGGTTGATGAGGTTGCCCAGGCCGGAGTTCTGCAGCATCACGTACGCGCGCCGGCCGCCGAGCGCGGCGCCCGCGGCCACCGCCAGGGCGCTGCCCTCGTTCGGGGCCGGGACGTACGCGCCGGGCCGGTTGCTGAGGTGGGCGATGGGGCCGCCGAAGTGGGAGCAGGGCACGCCGCTGGCCAGGGAGAACCCGCGGTCGGCGAGCAGGTCGCAGAAGTCTGGTGCGGAGATCATGGGCGGGGAAGCTCCGTTTCCGGTGCGGCGGTCGCGGTCGTGTCCGTCTGGAGCCTTGCGGCCTTGGCGCTGCGGGCGCGGCGGCGCATGCGTATGCCCTCGATGATGATCGGGATGCCGGAGACGAGGACGATGCCGATGACGATGAACTCGATGTTGTCGCGGACGAACTCCACCTGGCCCAGGTAGTAGCCGACCAGGGTGAGGCTGACCGACCACAGGACGGCGCCGAGCACGTTGAAGAGGAAGAAGGTGCGGTACGCCATCCTCCCCACCCCGGCGGTGATGGGGATGAAGGTGCGGAAGACGGGCACGAAGCGGGCCATGACCAGCGCCTTGGGGCCGTGCTTCGCCATGAAGGCGTGGGCGCGTTCGGCGTTCTCCTGCTTGAAGAAGCGGGAGTTGGGCCTGCGGAACAGGGCGCCGCCCACCTTGCGGCCGAAGGCGTAGCCGAACTGGTCGCCCAGGACGGCCGCGACCGCGATGGCCAGCATGACCAGCCAGAGCGGCTGGTGGAGGATCTGGTCGTTGGCCACGAGCAGTCCGGACGTGAACAGCAGCGAGTCGCCGGGCAGGAAGAAGCAGACGATCAGCCCGGATTCGGCGAAGACGGTGGCCATGATGCCCAGCAGCCCGAAGGTGGAGATCAGGGCTTCGGCGTCGAGCAGGGGTGATGCGGCGAGTTGTGGCACGGATGCCCCCGGGGTCGGTGGTGGGAAGGAGCGGACAGGCCGCCCGCCGGCCCTCGGCGGGGCCGGCGGGCGGGCAGGAGTCAGGCGGCGGCCCAGACGGGGCGCCGATCGACGCGGACGACGGCGCAGGTGATGGAGACCCCGCCGCCGTGGGCCACGATCAGGACGTGGTCTCCGGGCCCCACCTGCCCGGTCTCCACCAGGTGGGTCAGGCCCACGATCTGGTCGTTGACCGTCAGGTGGCCGAGGTTGCGGCCGAAGTCGAGGAGCCCTTGCTCCGGGGACAGGCCCATGGGGTCGAGGATGACCTTCAGGTAGCTCTCCTGGCCGGTGAAGACGTGGCAGACGCGGGTGACGTCGCCCGGCTCCAGACCCGCCTCGGCCAGGGTGCGCAGCGCGATCTCGGTGCGCAGCTCGCCCTGGCGGCGTACGACTTCCGCGACGGTCTCCTCCAGGCCGCCGGCGGCGGCCAGCCGCTCCTTGAAGTCCATGCCCCGGCCGACCGTCGCCGACGGCGGGAAGAGCGGCTCGTTGCCCCGGTACTGCTCCTCCACCTCGGCGGTGGAACCGGTGTTGATCGACAGCAGGCTCGCGAAGCCGTCGGCCTTCGACAGCAGCACGGCGCTGCCCGCGTCGCCCAGCACGCCGTTCTGGATGCCGAACGCCCAGCGGTTGAAGTTCGGGGTGCCGACGTTGTCGGCGCCCGTCACGAGGGCGGCGGTGCGCTCGGGTACGGCCTTCAGGTAGCAGGCGGCCAGTTCCAGGGAGCCGACCATGCCGCTGCACGCCTGCCAGACGCGGAAGGACGGTACGTCGCGGTCCGTGAGGTGGCGCAGGATGTAGTGCTGGGGTGACCAGCCTTCGGGGCCCTGCTCGTGGCCGCAGGCGTGGATGTGCATGTCGATGTCGTGCGGGTGGAGTGCGGAGCGTTCCATCGCCTGGCGGGCGGCGGCGACCGCCATGTCGGGGGCGGGCATGTCGTCGGCCACCGCGGCGCCGGTCCAGCCGTAGAACTCGCAGTCCTCTGCGTCGTACAGACCCAGCGCCACGGCCTTGCGGGCGTCGACGCTCTCCGGGACGTAGGTGCCGAGTCCGGCGATGCGGATGTCGGTGGTCTTCATGGGCAGTCGGTTCCTCGTCAGTCGCTCGGTCAGGCCAGGGCGTTCGCGGAGTCGAGTTCGTCGGCCAGGGCCTGGGCGACGGTGGTGATCGTGCCGTCCTTGAGGAGCTTCACCATCGGCAGCTTCACCTGGTACCGACGCTCGATGCGGTTGCGCAGCTCGACGGCCATGAGCGAGTCCATGCCCAGCTTGTTCAGCGGCCGGTTGACGTTCACCCGCTCCGGGCGCAGCCCCATCACGGTGGCGACCTCCTGCTTCAGGAAGTCCAGCGCTTCGGTGTCCGGTGCCGCCGCGGCCGGCGGTACCGCGGTGGCCGGCCGGGGCTCGGCGGCCGGTGCGAGAGAGGGCTGGGCCGCCTGCTCGTCAGGCACCTGCACCGCTGCCCGTTCGGCCGGCCGGGCGTCGGGGAGCAGGTGCGTCAGCAACGGCGCTTCGGCGGCCGCCGGGTAGGCCCGCGCCCAGGCGGGCCAGTCGGCCGGGAGCACCGCTGTGTGCACCAGTCCCTCGGCGAGGATCCTCCCCAGAAGTGCCAGCCCCTCGTCGGGGCTGAACGACGACATGCCCTGCGGCAGCAGGGTGCGCTGCTCCTGCTCTTCCTGCCGGTGGACCATGCCGACGCTCTCCCAGAAGCCCCAGTTGACGACGGTGGCGGGCAGCCGCTCCGCCTGCCGGTGGTGGGCCAGGGCGTCCAGGAAGGCGTTGCCGGCCGCGTACCCGCCGAGCATGGGCGAACTGAGCAGGGCGGAGCCGGAGGAGAACAGCACGAACGCCTCCACCGGCTCCCCGCGCAGCAGCCGGTGCAGGTTCCACGCGCCGGAGACCTTCGCGGCCAGCACCCGGTCCAGCTCGGTGCCGCTCATCTCGCTCAGCGGGGTGTAGTCGATGACCCCCGCGGCGTGGAAGACGCCGCGCACGGGAGGCAGGCCCGTACGGCGCCTGGCGGTGAGCAGCGCTTGCATGGCCGGTGCGTCGGCGACGTCGACGGCCTCGTACGTCACGTTCACGCCGCGCTTCCGCAGCTCGTCCATCAAGGCCACCGAGGCGGCCTGCGGGTTGTCCTCGGCCAGGGGCGTGCCGGACTCGGGCAGCGGCCTGCGCCCGGTCAGCAGCAGGTGCCCGGCGCCCTGGTCGGCGAGCCACAGGGCCAGCCGGCCGCCTATGCCGCCCGCACCGCCGGTGACGAGGTACGTGCCGTCGGCGTGGACGGCGACGGGTCGGCCTCGTGGTGCGGTCACCGGCCCGGAGGCTGCCTCGTCGAAGGAGAGCACGATCTTGCCGGTGTGGCGGGACTGGGCCATCAGCCGGAAGGCGTCCGCGGCCTGCCCCGCCGGGTAGACCGTGTGCGGCAGCGGCTCAAGGGCGCCCCGGCCGACCAGGTCGGCGGCTGCCCGCAGCACCCGGCCGGCCCGCTGAGGGGCGTGCTGGATCATGTGGACGACGTCGACGGCGTGGAAGGACAGGTTGCGGGCGAACGCCCCCAGCGGCAGGGGGTTGTTGTCGAGGATGTCGCGCTTGCTGAGTTCCAGGTAGTGGCCGTACGGGGCCATCAGCGACAGGTTCGCCGCGACGGCCTCGCCGGGCAGGGTGTTGTAGACGGCGTCGAAGCCCGTCCCGCCGGCGGCCGCTTTGAACGTGTCGGCGAACGTGAGGCTCCGGGAGTCGGCGACCTGCTCGACACCCAGCTTGGTCAGCATCTCGCGCTTGGCGTCGCTGCCGGCGGTCGCGTAGATGTGCGCGCCCTTCCAGCGGGCGATGTTCATGGCGGCCCGGCCGGTGCCGCCGGTGGCGGAGTGGATGAGGACCTTCTGTCCGCGCTCCAGCCCGGCCAGGTCGACCAGGCTGTGGTACGCGGTGAGGTACGCGGCCGGCAGGGTGGCCGCTTCGGCCGCCGTCAGCCGCGCCGGCTGGGGCGCGGTCAGGCAGGCCCGGGTGACGACCTCGGAGGCCAGTGCGCCTTCGGCGAAGGCGATCACCTCGTCGCCCACCGCGACGTCCGTGACGGTGTCGCCGGTCTCGGTGACCGTGCCGGCGCACTCCCAGCCCATCACCGGCGGCCGGTCGTCCTGGCCCGGGTACATGCCCAGGGAGAGCAGTACGTCGCGGTAGTTGACGCCGGCGTGGCTGACCCGGATGCGTACCTCGTCCGCGCCGAGGGCGCGCGGCATCCGTTCGGTCAGCCGCAGGTCGTCGATGACGCCGGGTGCGGGCAGCGAGAGCGCCCGCGGCACGCCGGAGCCCGTGGCAGGCAGATCCGCCGGTACGAGCCTGGCGGCGAAGCGGCGTCCGTCGCGCAGGGCGACCTGGTCCTCGCCGTCCGGGTGCAGCAGCAGGTCGGCCAGGGCCGGGACGCTCGCGGCGGACCGGTCGAGGTCGACCAGGCGGGGGGTGAGCGCGGGGGCTTCGCCGGCGAGGGTGCGTACGAGACCCCAGGAGACGGCCTGGAAGGGGTGGCGTACCGCCTCGCCGACAGCCGTGGCCTGGGCGAGCTGGGTGATCACCCACAGCGGCGGGTGGCCGAGGGGGTGCCGCTCCAGCGCCCGGGTCAGGTGCAGGACGCTGTGGGCGGCGAGGAGTTGGGCACGGCCGACCTCGGCGGGTGTCGCGTCGAGGCCCGCCCGGGCGTCCAGGGACCAGAGGTGGAGGATGCCGCGGCAGGTGCCGTCGCGGGCGACGTCGCCGAGGATCTCGCGGTAGTGGTCCTCGTTCGACGGGTCGACGCGGTAGCGGTCGCCGCCTCCGGCGAAGGCGCCGGCACCGGCGGTGACGGCCACCACGCGCCGCCCGCGGCCCGTCAGCTCCCGTACCAGGGAGCGGCCCGCGGAACCGCTGTCGGTCAGGACGAGCCAGAAGCCGTTCGGGTCGGTGCCCGCCCCTCGACCGGCCGGGACGGGAGCGGGCTCCCAGGTCAGGGTGTGCAGCCAGTCTCCGTGGTCGCTGTCCGCGGGCGGCGGGGAAGAGGGCTCGGTCGTGTCGGTTGCGGTCACGGTGTCCTCGGGGCGGGGGTGCAGGAGTGCGGGGGCGTGTCCGGCCAGGTACTGCAGGCGCAGCCCGCGCATCTGCGCGACGAGCCGGCCGTCGTCGTCACGGATGTCGATGTCGGCGGCGAAGGAGTCCTCGCGGTCGGACGGCAGGAGCCGGGCGTGGCTGAACAGGGAGGCGGACGGCTGCCGGTGGAAGCGGACCTCGTCGATGCCGCCCAGGACGAAGACGCCCTCCTCTCCGGGAGCGGTCGGCGGCCGGGCCGCGGCCATGGCATGGCCGCTCGCGTCCAGCAGCGCGGGGTGGAAGTGGTGCCGTATGAGATCGCCGGTGAGGGGCGCGGGGCAGACCAGGTGGGCGAGGACTTCGCCGTCCGTGCGCCACAGCTCGGTGATGCCTTGGAAGGTGCCGTTCCACTGGTTGCCGCGTTCGGCGTGCCACGGGTAGAACTCCGCGGCGCTCTGGTGCTGCGGCAGGCGGGTCCGGATGGTCTGGAGCGGTTCGGACGGCTCGGGTGCAGCGGTCGGCAGGGCGCGAGCGGTGCCTTCGGTGTGGAGGGTCCACTCGCCGCCCTCGTCGTCCCGGCTGTGGACACGGCAGTGCAGCGAGGTGTCCGGCCGGGAAGTGACGGTGACCTTGACCTCGGGCGCGGGGCCGTCCTCGTCGAGGAAGAGGGCGCGGTGGTAACGCACGTCCGAGACGGACAGGGTGCCGGTCTCCAGGACGGAACGGGCGGCTGCGGAGATGATCTCCAGGTGGGCTGTGCCCGGCAGGATGATCGTGTCCTGGATCCGGTGGTCCCGTAGATAGGCGTTGTCCGCGAGGGTCAGCGGCCCTTGCCACGTACGGGTGCCGCCGTCGGCGGGCAGCGGCCGGCCCAGCAGCGGGTGCGTGCGCTCCGCGGGGTCCTGCGAGGTCGGGACCGAGGCGGTCCCCGGGCGCGCGGGGGGCGCCGGGATGCTGCTGGGGCTGATCCAGTGGCGGGTGCGCTGCCAGGGGTAGGACGGGAGCGGCACGTAGCGCCCGCCCTCCGTCAGCGTACGGAAGTCGAGGTCGACGCCGGCCGCGTGCAGGGAAGCGGCGAAGGTGAGCAGGCTGGACCGCTCGTCGGTGTGGCGGCGCAGGCTGCCGACCGCGGTGGTGTCCGCGCCGGTGTGCAGGCGGCCGATCTCGCGGATGTTGGCCACCAGCAGCGGGTGGGGACTGACCTCGATGAACACGGTGTCACCGCGGCTGAGCCGGCTGCTGACGGCGCCGGCGAAGTCGACGGGCCGGCGGATGTTGCGCACCCAGTAGTCCGCGTCCATGCCCGAGCCGTCGATCACCTCGTTCAGCAGGGTCGAGTGCAGCGGGATGCTGCCGGCTCGCGGGGCGAGGTGGTCCAGTTCGGCGAGGAGGTCCTCGCGCAGCGCGTCCATCTGCGGGCAGTGCGAGGCGAAGTCGACGTTGACTCGCCGGTTGTCGACGCCGCGTGCGTCGAGGGCGTCGAGTACGCGGGTCAGCGCGTCGACGTCGCCGGACAGCAGCGTGGACGTGGGGCTGTTGATGGCGGCCACGGCGACCTTGTCCTCGACTCCGGCCAGCGCTGCCGCGGCCTCGTCGGCGGGCAGCGCCACCCAGGCCATGGTGCCGCGGCCCGAGAGGCGCTTGGCGAGGCGGCTGCGGCGGCAGATGACGGCGGCCGCGTCCTGCAGCGAGAGCGCGCCGGAGATGTACGCCGCCGCCGACTCGCCCATGCTGTGGCCGATGACCACATCCGGCTCCACGCCCCAGGACCGCCACAGCTCGGCCAGGGCGATCTCCATGGCCCACAAGGTGGGCTGGATGACGTCGAGTTCCTTGAGGCGCTCCTCGTCCGCGGCGCGCAGCAGCTCGATGACCGACCAGCCGGTCTCGGTCTTGACGGCGTCGTCGCACGCTCCCATCGCCTGGGCGAAGACCGGCTCGGTGTCGAGGAGCTCGCGGCCCATCCCGGGCCACTGCGAGCCCTGTCCGGGGAAGACGAACGCGACGCTGGGGCGGGCGTCGGGGTCGGTGTAGTCGCTGCTGGCCAGGCCGGGTTCGTCCTCGCCTGCGGCGAACCCGCGCAGGGCGGCGGCCGCCTCGCTGTGGCTGTCGGCCGGGAACGCGAGCCGGGCGTCATGGGTCGTACGGCGCAGGGCCGCCGAGTGGCAGATGTCGCGCAGGGAGTGACGTGTGCCGTCACCGTCGAGGTAGGCGGCCATGCGGTGTGCGCCTTCCGCCAGGGCCTCGGGGCTGAGCGCGGACAGCACCAGCAGTTCGCTGCGCTCCCCCGGCTGCTGCCCGTCCGGCTCGGGCGCGGGCGGCTGGGGGGCGGCTTCGAGGACCAGGTGGGCGTTGGTGCCGGAGAAGCCGAAGCTGCTGACCCCGGCGACGGCCGGGCGGCCCCTGTCGGGCAGCGGCGTCGCGTCGGTGGGGACGGTCAGCGGCAGGTTCTCCCAGTCGACGGCCGGGTTGGGGTTCTTCAGGTGCAGGCTGGGCGGGACGGTCCGGTGCTCCAGGCACAGCACGGCCTTGATGAGCCCGGCGATGCCGGCGGCCGCCTCGGCGTGACCGATGTTGGTCTTCACCGAGCCGACCAGGGGGCGCCGGTCCCGGGCGCGTTCGCCGACGACGGATGCCAGGGCTTCCAGCTCGACCGGGTCGCCGACGCTCGTCCCCGTGCCATGCGCCTCGATGTAGTCCACGTCGGCGGGGTCGACGCCGGCATTGGCGTACGCGCGGCGCAGTACGCCGAGCTGGCCCTCGACGGCCGGGGTGACCAGATAGCCGCTGGACCGGCCGTCGTTGCCGACGGCGGAGCCGCGGATGACGGCGCGGATGCGGTCGCCGTCGGCCTGGGCGGCGTACAGCGGCTTGAGGATGACCGCGCCGACGCCGTCGCTGCGGACGAACCCGTCGCCGGAGGCGTCGGCGAACTTGCAGCGGCCGTCGGCGGCGAGCATGCCGGCTCCGGAGTACACGACGCCTTCCTCCGGCAGCAGCACCACGTTGACGCCGCCGGCGATGGCCACCGGGCACTCGCCCAGCCGCAGGGCCTGAACGGCGTTGTGGACGGCGACGAGCGCGGAGGAGCAGGCGGTGTCGACGGTGAAGCTGGGGCCGCGCAGGTCGAACGCGTACGACAGC
Source organism: Streptomyces phytophilus (assembly GCF_013870535.1). Taxonomy (GTDB): domain Bacteria; phylum Actinomycetota; class Actinomycetes; order Streptomycetales; family Streptomycetaceae; genus Streptomyces; species Streptomyces phytophilus. The sequence goes on from NZ_JACBXC010000007.1 coordinate 30,039, forward strand.
CGGCCCGAGGTGATGGCGCGGGAGGCCGCGCCGGTCATGGCGTACAGGTCGAGCTCGTCGCGCCTGTCGTACTGCAGGTGCCAGTAGTCGCCGCCGAGTTGGCCGACGAACACTCCCGTGTCCGTGCCGCCGAGGGCGGCGAGGGACTGCCCGGCGTCTTCGAGGGCCTCGTACGCGACCTCCAGCAGCAGCCGCTGCTGCGGGTCCATCCGGTCGGCCTCGCGGGGGGAGATGCCGAAGAACTCGGCGTCGAACGCGTCGATGTCGCGCAGCAGCCCGCCCCACCGGCTGACGGTACGGCCGCGGGTACGGGGCTCGGGGTCGTAGACGGCGTCGACGTCGTAGCGCTCGGGCGGGATCTCCGTGATGGCGTCACGGCCCTGGAGCAGCATGTCCCAGAGCTGTTCTGGACTGGTGGCGTCGGCGAACCGCCCGGCCATACCGACGATGGCGATCGGTTCGCCGGCGGCCTCGGCCGCACGGCTCAGATCGTGGTGCATGGATGTCCTTCCGGGAAGGGCGAAGCCGTTCACTGTGAAGCAGCACGGAAGGAACCGCGGTCTGTGCGCGGCAGGCCGGCAGCGGGACCGGCTCGGTGGCGGGCGCACACACCGAGAGCAGGCAGGAGTAGGAAAGGTCGGGGAAGATCCGGTCCCGTCATCTGAACGGCCGCGTGCGTGGCGAACGCATCTGACCGTTCACGGGCCGGTGGGCCGTCGGCACGACCGCTGCTCCCCCGTGAGCCCCGGCATCGGACACATGCCCGCGCCGTCTACTCCCGCTGTTTCGACATGTATCGAGATTGGCCCGTCGCGGGGCACTCACGCAACGCGACGAAGAGTGACGCTCGTCACATCTGGCATCGGCCAGATGTGCGGTTGACATTCATCGAACCAACGGCAATCCTGGAAGCCTGATTCGTTATTTATCTATATAGGCGGTCGTGATGAGCCCGCTCCCGCGCCGCGATCAGGGCTGCCGCGACAGGAGCTGAAACCGATGAGCGACCCCGCCGCGGACACCGGCGCCTCCGAGCCGGCCAGTGCCTGCTGCGCCGCGATGGCGGAACTCCAGCGCCGGGCCCGGCCGCGCACCGAGCAGGACGCACAAGCCCGGACCGGCGTGCCCGCCGGCACCACGCCGCCCGAGACCGAGCCCGCCCGATCCGCGCCCCAGCCCTTCGTAACGCGCCCTAGCCCTTCGTGAGAGGACACCGCATCGTGGTTGACCACCACCCGGACCACCTTCCCGTCGCCGTGATCGGAGCCGGCCCCGTCGGCCTCGCCGCAGCGGCACACCTGGCGGAACGCGGCGTTCCCTTCGTCGTCGTGGAAGCCGGCGACGCCCCGGCGGCGGCGGTGCGCGCCTGGTCCCACATCCAGCTCTTCAGCCCCTGGGAGTTCAACGCCGACCCGGCCGCCCGCCGCCTGCTCACGGCCGCCGGCTGGGAGCAGCCCGACGCCTCGGCCCTGCCCACCGGGGGCGACCTCGTCAAGCAGTACCTCCAGCCGCTGGCCGAGCTGCCCGCGCTGGCCCCCCACATCCGCTACGGCGCCGCCGTCACCGCGCTCAGCCGCCACGGCATCGACCGGGTACGTACCACCGGCCGTGAGACGACTGCGTTCGTACTGCGCCTGGCCGACGGCGAGGAACTGCTCGCCCGTGCCGTCATCGACGCCTCCGGCACCTGGTGCCGGCCCAACCACGTCGGCGCCAACGGCCTGCCCGCCCACGGAGAGCCGGACGCCGCCGCCTGGATCAGCCACGGCCTGCCCGACGTCCTCGGTACGGACCGCGCCCAGCACGCCGGCCGCCACACGGTCGTCGTCGGCGCCGGCCACTCGGCCGCCAACACCCTCCTCGCCCTCGCCGAACTCGCCGACGCCGAGCCCGGCACCACGATCACCTGGGCCATCCGCGCCGCCGACCCGGCCGCCTCCTTCGGCGGCGGCAGCGACGACGAACTGCCCGCCCGGGGCGCCCTCGGCTCCGGCCTGAAGATGCTCGTGGACACCGGCCGCGTCACGCTCGCCCCCGGCTTCCGCACCCACGCCATCCGCCGCCTGGGCGACGACCCGGCGCAGGACCAGGTCGAACTCGTCTCCCGCGACGCGGACGGCAACGAGCAGACCGTCACCGCCGACCGCGTCGTCGCGGCGACCGGATTCCGCCCCGACCACGGCATCACCGACGAACTGCGCCTGGACCTGGACCCGATCATGTCCGCACCCCGTGCGCTGGCACCCCTGATCGACCCCAACCAGCACTCCTGCGGCACCGTCACCCCGCACGGCTACCGCGAACTGGCCCACCCCGAACCGGGCTACTACGCCGTCGGCATGAAGAGCTACGGCCGCGCCCCCACGTTCCTCATGCTCACCGGCTACGAGCAGGTCCGCTCCATCGCCGCGGCGCTCGCCGGCGACCTGGAAGCCGCCCGGTCGGTCGAACTCCAGCTGCCCGAGACCGGCGTCTGCTCCGTGACCGCCGGCGGCGAGGCCCTCGCGCTGCGCCTGGGCCTGACCAAGGACCAGCACGAGCAACTCCTCCAGGTCACCGCCAAGCACCTGGGCTCCTCTGCCAGCGCCTCGGATGCGGTACTCACCGCGGCCACGGAACTCGGCGTCGACCACACCACGGCACTTCAACTGGCCGCGTACGCCGCCGACATGTTCGACGCCCCCGACGCACCGGGCTGCTGACCGACGACGGCGCGGCTGTTCCGCGCACCGCACCGAACAGCCGCGCCGAGGCACGACCGGCTCTAGGGGACGCGATGCACCTTGTGCTGGGCCGCCTGCGCCCGGGGGCGTACGACCATGAGGTCGACGTTCACGTGCGAGGGCCGGCTCACCGCCCACGCCACCGCGTCCGCCACGTCCTCGGCCACGAGCGGGCCCGGGACTCCCGCGTAGACCGCGTCGGCCCTGCTCGTATCCCCGCGGTAGCGGTTGAGCGAGAACTCCTCGGTCTGCACCATGCCGGGCGCGATCTCGATCACCCGCAACGGCTGCCCGCACGATTCGAGCCGCAACGTCTCCGCGAGCACGTGCGCCCCGTGTTTGGCGGCGCTGTAGCCGCCACCGCCCTCGTAGCAGGTGAAGGAGGCCGTCGAGGTCAGCACCACCACCGTGCCGTCACCGCTCGCCAGCAACTTCGGCAGCAGCGCCTGCGTCACCTTGAGCGCACCCAGCACGTTGACCTCGTACATGCGCCCCCAGTCACCGGGATCCGCATCCGCCACCTCCTCCACCCCGTAGGCACCGCCGGCGACGTTCACCAGCACATCGCAGACCTCGACCTGCTCGGCGAACGCGGCGACGGCCTCCCCGTCCGTCACATCCAGCGGATACGCCCGCACCGCGCCGCCCTCGGCCCGGATCTCCCCGGCAACCGCCTCCAGGCGGTCGGCCCGCCGCGCGGCAAGGACCACGGCGAACCCTGCGCGCGCCAACTCACGCGCGGTGGCCGCACCGATGCCGCTGCTCCCTCCGGTGACCACCGCGGTACGCGACTGCCGGGCGTGGTCGGGTGATGCCATGAGTGCTGCCCCCAGGTCTTGATTAGACGGTTGTCTAATAATATGACCTTGGCATCGGGGAAAACTAGTGACAACATAGACGTATGTCGAAGCTTCAGGAGATGGTGGCCGCGCTTCCGGCCGAGCCGTGCTGCCCTGCCCTGACCGAGCGTGAGCTGACCGCCGAGGAAGCCGAACTCACCGCCGCGATGTTCAAGGCCCTCGGCGACCCCGTCAGACTCCGCCTCTTCTCCAAGGTGGCCTCCCACCCGGACAGCGAAGCCTGCGTGTGCGACATCGCCGACGTCGGAGTCTCCCAGCCCACCGTGTCCCACCACCTGAAGAAGCTCAAGGAAGCCGGCCTCCTGGCATCCGAACGCCGCGGCACGTGGGTCTACTACCGCGTCGAACCCGCGGTCCTGGCAGCCATGGGCCGCCTCCTGACCCCCGCCCCCGCAAAGGCCGCCTGAACGGCCGCATCGGCGGCAAGCCACTCGCCCACCTCCGCGCCAGCGGTGGCGCGGGCGCCGACCCACCTTGAGGACATCCGGCCCGATACGGCGGTGCCGCCACTGAGAGAGGGTTTTCACCGGCACACCGAGGTAGGCGGCGCCGTCCTCCGGCGTAGCCGGCGGAGTGCGTCCCGCAGCACCAACGGTACGTGTCACCGACGGGCTGAAACTGTAGACCCGAATCCGCTGTGAATCTTCATCGCCGGAAGCCGGCACGACGCCGCGGGCACAGACCAGTTCGCGGTAGGCGTCGTGGCCGTAGCCGCGGTCGGCGAACAGCGAGTCGGGCTTGCGCCGGGGACGGCCGACCCGGCCGCCACCGGCGGGATCGTACCGATTAGCGGCAGCAACTGGGTGACGTCGTTGCCGTTGCCGCCGGTGAGAATGACTGCGAGCGGTGCGCCATGCCCGTCGGTGATCAGGTGGTGCTTCGAACCGGCCCGGCAAGCAGCACCTCATGCAGCCGCTGCCACAGACCCGCCTCATTCCAGTCCCGCAGCCGGCGGCAGCAGGTCATGCCTGAGCCGAAGCCGAGTGCCTGCGGCAAGTACTCCCACTGGATCCCGGTGTGCAGCACATACAGGATCCCGCACAGCACCTCCCGGTCCGGCAACGGCTTGCGTCCCGGATACCGGAACCTGCGCTCACGCTGCGGCAGCAACGGCTCAACACGATCCCACAACTCATCCGACACGACCCACGGCGATGTCCCCACACCGGACCCCAGCGCCCAACTCCCGCCTCAGACACGGCAACCACGACGGATCCACCTCATTGTGTCAGCCGCAGTAAGGGGGTCGTGGCGTGTCAGTCGTGCACGCAGGTCTCGGGTGAAAAGCGCGAGGACTACAGGTCGCGAAGCCGTACCCGACGGGGCGCGTCGCGGTTGAGCAGGCAGTTCGCCTGCGGGCGGTGACGATCACCGGGCCGTCGGCATCGTCAAGGCCAACGGTGAAAGGCGTCGTTGCCTCGAACCCTTCGAGGTGTCCGGTCTGGTGGGACCCCTCCCGGACTCCGTTGCCTACTCTGCGCCCATGAAAGCTCCACGCAGATGGATCTTCACGATGCTCGCCCCCCTGATGATGGCGGGCTGCTCCAGTTCCCCGGACGCCGCATCGCCGGCATCTGACCCGGCATCGGTCTCTGCCTCGCCCAGCGCATCGACGGCAAGCCCGAGCGCCACGGCAACCTCGGCATTCTGCCTTGATCTGTCGACCTTCCAGGTGGGCGTCATTGCCTACCGCGGCGATGTGGGTGCGGCGATCGAAGGGCAGCCGCTGGACTTCAAAGAGCTGCGGAGGAAGGCCGCCTTGATCGCCGACATAGGTGGGAACATGCGGACGAGCGCACCGCCGGACATCGCCGAGGAGTTCCGTACGGTGCTCAAGGCGATCGATACCTCGGTGAGCAATCTGAAATCGGGTGCGGAGACGCGTGATGTCGTGGATCCCGTGTACGGCGAGCGCAACCGTCCCGCCTTCGACGCGGTGGACAACTACGACTGCGGCGCTGCGAACCGATGACTGCGCCGGCGGGCCGGCGCAGCCTCCGGCTCTCCCGGCCGTGGGCGTGGAGCCCGGCCGGGGTGGGTAGCGGGTGGGGGTGGCATTTCCTTCTTGGATACGTGGGCGGCCCGGGGTGTTCAGCTCCTCCGCGCACGCTCGACTGGTCCGTTCGCCGAAGGGGAGGCCGGTCGTGGGTGACTCTGCCCGTGTGCGTGGGGGGCGGTCCGGCGCTGTTGTCGCGGCTGCCCTTGCCTCGGCCGTCCTTCTGACGCAGGTTGCGGTCGCGGACGAGCCCGGCGGTCCGGCCGGCGTCGAGGAGCAGCGGGAGCGGGCGTCGGATGCCGCGCGGCGGGCCGGTGAGGTGCGGGAGCGGGTGGCGGAGTTGGAT
>NZ_JACBXC010000070.1 GCF_013870535.1 Streptomyces phytophilus
TGCGGCGGCCGCTCGGCGGGCCGGGGACCGGAGCCGGCCCGCCGGCCCGCCGCGGTGCGGCTGCGGGTCGGGCGATCAGCAGACGGTCAGGGCGTCGGCCTTGTCGTTCTTGGAGTTGCCGACGTAGGAACTCGACGACACTGCCGTGGAGATCCACAGAGTCGACCAGCCGCTGCTCGTCCAGTTGTAGACGTAGGTCTTGGTGCCCCTGGACTGGTTGTTGTGGTACGACGACGTCTTGTCGGTGAAGCTCCACTCCCGCAGGTGGTTGAAGTTGCAGTCCTTCCAGGCCAGCCGGCGGCCGTTGAAGTCCTTGTGCTCGTAGAGGCAGGTGTAGTACTTGGCGCAGTTCGCCGTGCCGAGGGCGCCCACGGCCTCGTCGACGCCGCGCGCCTTCTGCTCACCGGGCAGCGGCAGCGTCATCACGGACTGCCCGTCCCCCGAGGTGATCTCGTTGACGCCGGTCTGCCGCGCGCCGGGCGTCTGCGCGAGCTGGGCGTCGACCTTCTTCTGCAGCCCGGCGGCCTCTGCCGTGCCGAGCCCGGCCTGCTTCGCCTCGGCGGCGAGCGCGGCGTCGAGCCGTGCCTCCGGCGTCGAGCCGGAGGCCGGCGCGGACAGGCCGACGGCGGCGATGACGCCGGCCGCGGCCACTGCGGAAACCCTGACGGTCATGCGCATGATGTGAATCCCCCATTCCTGCACTCCCCGCACCCCCTGCGCGGGGCCCGCAACCGAAGGGCCGGGCCGTGTCCACCCGGCCCTCCGCGTTGCGGCCACCACGATCACCCGCCGGGCCCTTGGCGGACCACCCCTTTGCCCCCCACCGCAAAGCCCCCGGTCACCGCCCCGGACCGGCCGCGTACGCCCACGGCGACCCGCCCGGCGGCACGCCCGGCCCGCCGGGGGCCGGGGGTGCCGCTTTGCCCATATGGTTCCGCGGGGCCGGCAGTGGATAGGCTCAACTCTCCGCGTACGTAGGCAAGTTCGACCGTGGCGAGACGAGGAGTGGCGGCAGTGACGCCTGACGAAGGACCCGCGATACCCGGCATCCCGACCGACCGTCCCACCTCGGCCCGCGTCTACGACTGGATGCTGGGTGGCAAGGACAGCTACGAGGTCGACCGCGACATGCTCCGGGTCGGGCTGAAGCGGTTCCCCGAGGGTGTGGACATCACCCGGCAGAACCGGCAGTTCCTCTACCGCGCGGTGCGCTACCTCGCGCGCGAGGCCGGGATCCGCCAGTTCCTCGACATGGGCTGCGGCCTGCCCACGAACAACAACGTCCACCAGGTCGCCCAGGAGTACGGCACGTCGACCCGGGTCGTCTACGTCGACATCGACCCCATCGTCCTGGCCCACGGCCGCGCGCTCCTCGCCGACGACGACTCCACCGTGGTGATCACCGCCGACATGCGCGACCAGGAGGTGGTCCTCGGCCACCCGGACCTCCAGCGGCTCATCGACTTCGACGAGCCGCTCGCGGTGCTCTTCCTCTCGGTGATCCACCACCTGACCGACGCCGACGACCCGCGCAGCATCCTGCGTACCGTCATCGACAACGCCGTGCCGGGCAGCTACCTCGCGCTCTCCCAGGTCGTCTCCGAGGACGAGGAGTACGCCAGGGCCACGACCGAGTACATGAACACCACCCGAGTCCCCTGGGTGACCCGCACCCCCCAGCAGCTCGACGCCTTCACCGAGGGCCTGGAGCCGGTCGACCCCGGCATGGTCAACCTCGTGAACTGGCGCCCGGACGCGACCCAGCCGCCGCTGCCGCCGGTCTCGCCGGAGTTGGAGACGTACGTGGGCGTCACGGAGAAGAGCGACAAGCTGTACGAGTACGGCGGCGTCCTCCGCAAGCCCTGACGCAGGCGGGGGGCGGTACGGACCCCCGGAGTGCGTTCAGAAACTGAACGCGGAAGAGCAGACCTCGGGTTGAGTCCTGACGAGAGGTGTTGACAGCGGTTTCGGGCGGCTCTAGTTTCTGCGACGCCCCTCTGAGAGCGCTCTCACCCTCCTCTGTCCCCCACTCATTGCGAGGTACGCAGCTCGTGGGACCACATCCGAAGCGCAGACGCACCCTCCTGGCCCTCACCGCCGCCGCCACCGTCGCCGTCGGGGCCGCCCTGCCCGCCGGGTCGGCCAGCGCCGCCGAGATACCGGTCGGCAGCGGCAGTTACTCCGACACCCGGCCGCCCGGCACCTCCGGCCCCGTCGACAACGCCGGGCAGCCGGTGTCGCCGAAGGTGACCGAGCGGGTCGCGGACCGGCCCGTACCGACCAACGACTGGTGGTCCTCGCTCGCGTTCCAGCGGGCCGCCGACAACCCGTACTCCCTGCCCATGTTCGGCCACCCGCTCAGCTACCGCGCCGTGGCCGGCGGGCTGGAGGTCGGGTACGCCACCGAGCACGTCGTCGTCGGGGGCGGCGCGCAGTACGAGTTCCAGCACAAGGCCGACCTGACCCTGGGCGTCGACGGCCTCAACTCGCCCGACGCGAAGGCGGACGGCTGGTCCGACTGGACCGTCAGCCCCTACTGGTCCGGCGGGGGCCGCACCCTGCGGGCCACCATCGGGCACGGCAGCCCCTTCGTCTACGCCGAGGCCACCGGCGGCGCCGCGCAGATCACCGCCGCCGCCGCGCCCGAGGTCTTCGCCGACGACGGCAACGCCCTCGGCATCACCGTCGGCGGCAAGCACTACGCGCTCTTCGCCCCCACCGGCAGCGACTGGACCGTCTCCGGCAGCACCCTCGCCGCCGACCTCGGCGGCAAGGACTACTACTCCGTCGCCGTCCTCCCGGACACCGGCGCCTTCGAGACGTACGGCCGCTACGCCTTCAGCTTCGTCACCGGCTCCCGCGTCGACTGGGACTACGCGCCGGACCAGGGGCGCATGAACGCCACGTACACGCTGGAGACCGAGGCCCGCGAGGGCACCGAGACCGGCACCCTCCAGGCGCTCTACCCGCACCAGTGGAAGCACACCTCCGACCAGCTCACGGCGTACGAGTACATCTCGCCGCGCGGCACCATGAAGGTCCGCGAGGGCGCCTCCTTCACCACCTCCCAGGACGTCACCGGCGTCCTGCCCGCGCTGCCGGAGTCGGGCGGCGTGGACCGGGGGCAGCTGACGGCCTTCGTGAACGAGGTCGCGGACACCGCCTCGATCGGCCGCGCGGACACGTACTGGACGGGCAAGGCCCTCGGCCGCCTCGCCCAGGTCGTGCCGATCGCCGACCAGATCGACGCGACGGCGGCGCGGGACAAGATCCTCGGGGTGATGAAGTCGCGGCTGGAGGAGTGGTTCACGGCGGGCGGCGAGACGGAGTTCTCGTACGACGCGGTGTGGAAGACGCTCACCGGCTATCCGGCCTCGTACGGCAGCGACACCGAGCTGAACGACCATCACTTCCACTACGGCTACTACGTCATGGCCGCCGCGATCGTCGCCCAGTACGACCCCGCCTGGGCGGCGGACTCCGCCTGGGGCGGCATGGTCCGCGAACTGATCGCCGACGCCGCCAACCCGGCCCGCGACGGCGACCGCTACCCGTTCCTGCGCGGCTTCGACGTCTACGCCGGCCACAGCTGGGCCGCCGGCCACGCCGGCTTCGCGGCGGGCAACAACCAGGAGGCGTCCTCCGAGTCGGTCAACCTCAGCGCCGGCCTGATCATGTTCGGCGCCGCCACGGGCGACACCGAACTGCGCGACCTCGGCGTGTACCTGCTGACGACGGAGTCCGAGGCCGTACGCAACTACTGGTTCGACGCCGACGAGGACGCCTTCCCGGCGGACTTCCAGCACAACACCCTGGGCATGGTGTGGAGCGCCGGCGGCGCGCACGCCACCTGGTGGACGGGCAACCCGGAGGAGATCCACGGCATCAACGTCCTCCCGGTCACCGGCGGTTCACTGCACCTGGCCCGCGACAAGGCGGCGATCGACCGCAACCTCGCCGAGATGGAACGCGAGAACGGCGGCCCGGCGGTCGAGTGGCGCGAACTCCTCTGGGAGTTCCAGGCCCTCAGCGACCCGGCCGCGGCCCGCCAGGCGTACGCGGCGGGAGGCGGCGGCACGTACGCGCCGGAGGCCGGCGACTCGTGGGCGCACATCTACCACTGGATCCACACCCTCGCGGCGACGGGCGCACCGGACACCACGGTGACGGCGGACAGCCCGACGGCGGCGGTGTTCGCCACGGGCGGCACGAAGACGTACACCGCCCACAACTACGGCGCCACGGAACAGACCGTGACCTTCTCCGACGGCAAAACCCTCACGGTCCCACCCCGCAGCTCCACCACCGACCCGGGCTGACCCCACCAGCCCCCCACCAGCCCTCCACCCGTGCCCCGCGCCGCCCTCGAACCCCGACCCCGCGGGGCGGCGCGGGGCGCACCTTTGGGGAGGAGGCGACTGGGAAGATCGCACGCGTGTAACCGTATTTCTCCTGAACTGTTCTGACTTGAATTCTGTTCAACGTATATCTGCTGTGCGTTGCTGAAAAACCTATGTCCGGTCGCCCTCGCGGGCGCGCTCCAGCCACGTCCACCGCCAACACCTACGACACGGTTGCCGGGCGGCTGACCGAGGTGGACGACTTCGCCGACAACTCCACCGCCTCCGACAACCGGTGCACCCGCAGCACGTACTCCGCCAACGAGGAGAAGAACATCCTCGTCCTGCCTTCGAGGGTGGAGACGGTCGCCAAGGCATGCGGCGACCCCGTCGACCGCACCAAGGACGTCATCACGGATGTCCGCACCGCCTACGACGGCGGCGCCGTCAGCGGCACCCCGTCCGTTCCCAGCAAGGGGGACGCCACCGCGACCGCGGTGCTGAAGTCCCGCACCGCCGATGAGGCCGTCTACCTGGAGTCCACCGCCGCGTACGACGACTACGGGCGCGAGCTGACCAGCACGGACCTCACCGCGAATCTGACTTTCAATACGAGCGGACAACTCCAGTCGCGCAGCGCGCGGACGGACGGTCGTACCTCTACTACCGCATACACCCCGGCGACCGGGTTCGCCACGCAGGTCAAGGAGACCACGCCCCCGGCAACCCCCGGCAACGCCGCCACGGCGCTGACCTCCACCACCACCTACGACCCGATGCGCGGGCTCCCGCTCACCCAGGCCGACGTGAACGGCAAGACGACCACGTCGGCGTACGACGCTCTGGGACGTACGACCAAGGTGTGGCTGGCCGACCGGCAAACCGGCCTGACGCCGAGCTACGAGTTCACGTACCAGGTGACCGAGGGGAAGCCGGTCGCGGTCGGCACCAAGACCCTCGGCAACTCGGGCGCCCAGCGCACCTCGTACACCTTCTTCGACGGGTTTCTGCGCGAACGCCAGACTCAGGTGCCCGGCCCTCGCGGGGGCAGGCTTCTGAGCGACGTCTTCTATGACGAGCGGGGCCTTGTCGCCGAGACCTTCGAGCCGTACTACACGGACAAGCTGCCGTCCCCCGAACTGTTCGCCCCGGACAACGCAATCTCCGTGGAGACGCAGTACCACCACTCCTACGACGGTCTCGGACGCAATATCCAGACCGAGCAGGTGGCGGGCAGCGGAGCCGGCCGCACTGTTCTGGCGACCACGACCACCCAGTACCGCGGCGACCGCACGACGGTGATCCCGCCGGACGGCGGAACCACCACGACATCCCTCGCCGACGCCCGCGGCCAGACCACGGCCGTGCGCCAGCACCACGCGCGGAGCGCGGAGTCGGCCTACGACGAGACCGGCTACCGGTACACGGCGCGCGGCGAGTTGGAGAAGGTGACCGACCCGGCCGGGAACTCCTGGACGTACCGCTACGACCAGCTCGGACGCCAGGTCGAAGCCGACGATCCCGACAAGGGCACCACCACCTCGGCGTACGACGACCGCGGCCAGGTCACCTCCACCACGGATGCCCGCGGGACCAAGCTCGTCAGCGTCTACGACGGCATCGGGCGCCAGACCGAGCTGCGCGAGTCCTCGCCCACCGGCGCCCTGCGCGCCGACTGGACGTACGACACCGTCAGCGGCGCCAAGGGGCATCTGGCCACGTCGACCCGCTACGTGGACGGCGAACCGTACACGAACAAAGTCGTTGCCTACGACCGCCAGTACCGGGTGCTGCGCTCCTCCGTCACCATTCCGGCGTCGGAAGGCGCGCTGGCCGGGACGTATCTCTCCGGGACCACGTACAACGTCTCAGGCACCGTGCAGGCCGTCGGCTTCCCGAAGGCCGGGGCGCTGCCGTCCTCAAGCGTGCGGTACACGTACGAGGACGAGACCCTCCGCCCGATCGAACTCGGCGGTGACCAGGGGCTGAAGGCGAAGACCAGCTACACCAACGACGGCAAGCCGCAGTGGCACGAGTTGTCGAACAGCAGCAAGACCGTCGAGGTCACGAACACCTACGAGCGCGGGACGCAGCGGCTTGCCACCTCGCGCGTCGAACGTCAGGACGTGCCCGGCGTCGACCAGCACAACACGTTCACGTACGACGCGGCCGGCAACGTGCTGTCGGTCGCCGACGTCTCGCGGTCGGGCACGGACACCCAGTGCTTCGACTACGACTTCGCGCGCAGGCTGACCACGGCCTGGACCGAGGGCGACACCGAGTGCTCCGCTCAGCCCTCGGGCGGGGCAGTGGGCGGCCTGGCGCCGTACTGGCACTCCTACACGTACGACAAGGTCGGCAACCGCCTCACCGAGACCCAGCACGACGTCGGCGGCGACGCGACCAAGAACACCGAGCGCACCTACGCCTACCCGGCGCCGGGCGGTCCGCGGCCGCACAGCCTCACGTCCGTCACCAGCACCGGCCCGACCGGCACCGCGCAGGACAGCTTCACCTACGACGAGGCCGGCAACACCGCCACCCGCAACCTGGGAGGCGACGCCCAGACGCTGGCCTGGGACGCCGAAGGCCATCTGGCCAAGGTCACCGAGCCGGTCGAGGGCAGCGCCGACAAGGTCACGGACTACGTCTACGACGCGGACGGCAACCGCCTCATCGCCCGTACGCCCACGGAGACCACCCTCTACCTCGGCCACACCGAGGTCACCCTCCCCAAGGGCGCGACCGCGGCCAAGGCCACGCGCTACTACGACCTCGGCGGCGGCCACCAGGCGGTCCAGGAGGACGACGGCAGCGTCTCGTTCACCCTGGCCGACCACAACGGCACCGGCCAACTGGCCATCGACGCCGCCACCCAGACCCTCGACCAGCGCCGCAGCCTCCCCTTCGGCGCCCCCCGCGGGCCGGAACCGGCCTCCTGGCCGGGCACCCGCGGCTTCGTCGGCGGCACCGACGACACCGCCAGCACAGGACTGCAGCACCTGGGCGCCCGCGAGTACGACCCGAAGCTGGGCCGCTTCATCAGCGTCGACCCGCTGCTGGAACTCGACAAACCCCAAACCCTGAACGGCTACACCTACGCCGCCCAGAACCCCCTCACCTTCAAGGACCCCACCGGCCTGGGACTCGACTGCGGCAAAGGCTCCCCGAGCGGCGTGAGCTGCGGGAGCGCGCAAACTCGCGCGGACGGCAGCCGCGGTGGCCCGAAGGGGAGGCAAACGGGTGGCGGGGTCATGGGCCCGCCGGCTGTGAGTCACCCCTGCAACAGCAACTGCTCCTCACAGAGCCCCGCTCAGACGATCGAAATCGTCCAGGAGGGCGGGACCGTCTGGATGGAGGGCGTCCCGCTGCCAGCGGCCGTCGAACTCGAACGGATGTACCCGACGCTCCGCAGCACAGAAGACCGGATGGATCAGTACATCCAGTCCAGGTGCCGAGAAGGGGAGACTGCTGCGAGCGACACGGCCTTCTGTGGCGCCGCAGGCGACCTTGGCTGGCTGGACCGGGATCCGACTCTCTTCGACCAGGTAGTGCTTTCCGTGGTCGCTCCCGATATCGACGCGTGGAAAGCTTGTCTGAAGAACCCGGGGGTCAACAGCGCCTGCGGCTCCGCTGCTCTCGACCTGCCTTGGGCCCAGGCGCTCAAGCCAATCAAGGTCCTCAAGGCGGCGAAATCTTGCGCGAAGCGACATAGCTTTGTCCCTGGCACCGAGGTGCTGCTGGCCGATGGCAGTTCCAAGCCCATCGAGGATCTCCGGATCGGCGACAAGGTGGTCGTCACCGACCCGGAGACCGGCAAGACCACGATTCGCGAGATCGTGGCCACGATCACCACAGAAGACGACAAAGATTTCGTCGACCTCACGATAAAGGCCGATGGCAGCACCAGCACCCTGACGTCCACCACCACGCACCCGTTCTGGACGCGGGAGAAGAACGACTGGGTAAACGCAGGCGACCTCACGCCCGGCCAGACTCTGCGCACAAACGGCACCACAGCCACCGTCGAGGATGTCCGCTACCACACCAAGCGTCAACGCACCCACGACCTCACGATCAACGATATCCACACGTACTATGTACTCGCCGGAAACGCGCCGGTGCTAGTGCATAACAGTTCGTGCTTGGAAGTCGATGAGATATCCGAGAATATTTCTAATCACGCTCTTGAATCTGCGAAGCGGCCCGACGGAGACGGTACCCATTTTGTACGAGGTGTCGATGATGGGGCACTCCCGTACTACGTGGATGGCGTGATCAACGGCAATGTCCCCAACGTTCGAGTCAGGCACCTGGCGAGAGGCCGTGTCGGCTACTGGGACCCGGACAAGCGGGCGGTCATAATCGAAGATGGTGATGGGGGCACGCTGTTCACCCCCAAGGGCGGAGAGACCTGGTTCGATGAAGTACTTCGATAACAGTCAGCCAGCGGACGAGCCGCATGGAACTGGTGCACTCGACCTGGAAGCGAGCGACGTTGAGATCCTGTTCCAGGTTGCTCACCAGCTCGCGAACTATGATGAAACCCGGCTCGCGGAACTAGGTTGCCCGAAAGCCGATCTAGAAAGGCTTATCGATGGTCTCCGTATAATCCGGCACCGGGTTGGAGATTCGTTGAAGCTCCGAATTTTCGTGATCGAAGGAGCTCTCAGTAAAGAGGGGGTAGGCGGGTCAGGGTCAATGGGCGCCGAGGTTAAGGAGAATGATGCGATTACCCTCCGCACGGAACTGCCGATAGCTGCAGCGAAATTCTCCGAATTCATGCAGTTTTTGATTTCGTCTATCGGGTCGCGAGAGCTATTCCTCAGGACCGGATTTCACCTGGAAGAACTGGAATCACTCATTACGAAGTTCGAAGGGCACTTGGCCAGGTAACAGCCACGCGTCAGCCCGACCCCGACGGTTCCACGAGATGTCTGGTGGGGGTCGTCGGCGTTCTGGAGGCGCCGATGTGGGAATGGCCGAGGAGTTCCTTGATGACGACGAGTTCGATGCCCTGGTCCAGGAGCAGGGTCGCCACTGTTTGGCGAAAGCCGTGGAACCGGATGCGCCGGAGGCCGGGTGCGGAGGAGCGTGGAGAAAGTACGTGTCAGATCGGTGGGGCGACCGGACGGGTCGCAGGCGTGGTGAACGCGTGACCCGCAAGAGCGGGTGGAGCAGTTCACAGTGGTGTGGGTCGATGACGTCATCGGGACCTTCCGCCGGTATGACATCGGGCGTACCACGCCCTTTCCGGCAGAGCTGATCAAGAGGCAGGTGGAGCGGCTGGCCGAGGCGCAGGATCAGCGGGTCAGGTGAGGAGTTGTTCCGCGGGGGCCGGGAGTTCCTGGCCTATCAGGGCGTGGAGGCGGGGGTACGCGGTCGGGTGGCCCAGGAGGATGGCGGCCTGGAGGGTGTTCGCTTCCGGGTCCAGGATGAGCTTGGCGTAGCGGGGGGTCGGGGCCGGGTGGGTGTAGGTGAGTTCTATGGCGTCTGCCGGCTTGGCGTGGGGGTTGCCCATGCTGGCTACGTCCACGCCCGGGAGCTTCAGCACCGTTGACGGTTCCGCCGGGGACAGCGGGGGTGGGGGCTCCGGGGTGTTCAGGAGGTGGCCCGCGACTGTTGCTGCCATGTGGTAGCCCGGGGCCGCCGTGCCCGTGCGGGTGCCGTGGATCGCCGCGCAGTCGCCAATCGCCCAGATCGCCGGGTCCGGGGTGCGGCAGTCTTCGTTCACCAGGTAGCCGCCCCTGTCGCCTCGCGGGAGGTCCGCGTCCGCTGCCAGGTCGTCCCTGGGGCGCGTGCCTGCCGTGAAGACCACCAGGTCTGCCCTGATGCTGGTTTCGTCGGTCAGGGTTATCCCTGTTGCCTCGCCGCTCCGGTTCGTTTCCACCGAGAGCAGCCCTTTTCCCTCGTTCAGGCGGATTCCCGTCTCGTTCAAGCTCGTTGCCAGGAGTTCTGCCGCCGCCCCGTCCAGTTGTGTCGGCATCAGATGTCTGGCCGCCTCCACCACGTGCGTCCGTACCCGCAGGTGGCGGTGGAGTGCCTCCGCTGTTTCCAGGCCCAGGAGGCCGCCCCCGACGACCACCGCGGTTCGGTCGCCGCCGCTCTCCGCCGCCTCGCGGATGGCGTTCACGTCGTCCAGCGTCCGGTACACGTGGCACCCCCGCGCCTCCGCCCCCGGGAGCGGCGGTCTCGCCGGGGTCGCTCCCGTCGCCAGGACCAGGGCGTCGTACGGGATCCGCTCTCCCCCCGCCGTCACCACCTCGTGCGCCGGTCTGTCGATGCCCGCCGCCCGCGTCGACGTGCGTACCTCCAGCATCGGATCCTCGTCCAGCGCCCGCAGTGTCAGCTTCGCCTCCGGTACGCCCCGCAACCTGTCCGTCAGCGCTATGCGGTTGTACGCGTCGTGCTGCTCCTCACCCAGGACCGTGATCCGCCAGCGGTTTCCCCGGTCCCGTGAGCGCAGCTCCTCCACCAGGCGGTGTGCCGTCATTCCGTTGCCGATGACCAGCAGGCGGTTCATGATCCGACCTCTGCGAACTCGCGGCACAGGACCTTGATGTCGTCCGTGCACGAGCCGCAACCCGTCGTCGCCCTCGTCGCCTCCACCAGCGCCTCCTGCGTCCGGGCGCCCTCCTCCCATGCCGACGCCAGTGCCCCCTTCGTCACGTTGTTGCACCGGCACACCACCGCCTCCGGCGGCAGTTCCGGCAGCGGGCCCCCGCGCGGGGCGGGGCGGCCGAGGAGGAGGGCGAGGCGGCTTTCCGGGAGGGGGGTGTCCGCGGCGTAGAGCTGGGTGAGGGTGGCGAGGGCCTGGGGGAGGCCCGTCACGACCGCCGCCCGCAGGCGGCCCTCGGCATCCAGCGAGATCCGGGCGTAGCGGCCGCGGGCCGCGTCCCGGTACGTGACTATCTCGTCCCCCGCCTCTCCTTTCCCGTCGCCCAGTACCCCCAGCGTCAGGCCCGGCACCCGTAGTCGGAACACCGGGCGGCGGGCTGCCGTCCCGTGGGGTGCCGATCCGCCCGTCAGCGATCTCGCCACCCTCTCCGCCTGCTCCCAGCCGTCGTACAGCGAACCCCCCGGTTCCGCGCAGTCGCCCACCGCGCGTACGGCCGGGTCGCTCGTCCGGCCCTCCGCGTCGACCAGCACCCCGCTCCGTACCGCCAGGCCCGCCGCCTCCGCCAGCCGGGTGCGGGGGCGGACGCCCGTGCAGCACAGGAGGGTGTCCCAGGGCAGCAGCCACTCGTCGTCGAGCGCGAGCTTGCCGGGCCGCACCTCCGCCGCGATCCGGCCCAGCTCCAACCCGACGCCCAGCCCCGCCAGATGCCGCGTCAGCACCTCGCCGGCCCCGGCGTCGAGGCGGTCGTCCAGCGGGTACGGGCCCGGGTGCACCAGCGTGACCCGCCGGCCCGCGCGGCGCAGCGCCGCCGCGGCCTCCACGCCCAGCGGGCCGCCGCCGAGTACGACGATCTCCTCGCCGCGCACGCGGGCGCAGTCCGTACGCGAACGCAGGCCGGTCACACCGTCGATCAGCCAGCCGGAGGCGTGGCGCAGTCCGGGGACGGGCGGGAGGTGCGGGCGGGCGCCGGTGGCCAGCACGAGGGTGTCGTACGGGAGCCGGTCATGCTCTGTCGTACGCACCTCCTGCCGCCGGCGGTCGATACCGGCCGCCGAGACGCCGTGGCGGACGGTCACGTCGGGCATCCCGGGCACCCCGGGCAGGCGGTTCAGGTCGGGCAGGTGCAGGTCCGCGGGGGTGAGACTGCCGTCGAGGAGGGCGGGGAGGAGGACGCGGTGGTAGGCGGGGCCGGGTTCGGCGTCGAGGAGGGTGACGGGTCCCTCGTGGCCGTGGTGGCGCAGGCGTTCGGCGACGCGGTGGCCGACCGGGCCGCCGCCGACGACCACGATCCGGGCCCGCGTTCCTGTCCCCGTCGTCGCGTCGCCTGCCGTCCCTGCCGTCCCCGCCGTCCCGCCCCTCCTCCTGAGCCTCACCCCGCCGCACCCCGCACCGCCGGTTCCGGTTCCGGTTCCGGCACCCCCGCCTCCCGTACCTCCACCGGCTCCACCCGCACCGCGCTCACCTTGAACTCCGGCATCCTGCTGCGCGGATCCAGCGCCGTCCCCGTCAGCAGGTTCGCCCGTCCGTGCCCCGGGAAGTGGAACGGCAGGAACACCGTGTCCGTCCGCAGCGTCGCCA